>CAINRC010000115.1 GCA_903852495.1 uncultured Geobacteraceae bacterium
CGTGCGGGGAACAGTTCACGCTGGCGGGAATACTCATCATTAGCCGCGGTTCATCCCCGCTCGTGCGGGGAACAGCGACGAGTCCTGAAACATTTTGTCTAGTTCGGCGGTTCATCCCCGCTCGTGCGGGGAACAGCTGGATGTCCTTTACTGACTCTTCGCCGCCATCGGTTCATCCCCGCTCGTGCGGGGAACAGTACGGTGACCTGATGGCCGATGAAAAGCAGGACGGTTCATCCCCGCTCGTGCGGGGAACAGCCGTCATACATCTGTACCAGTTTTCCTGCGGCCGGTTCATCCCCGCTCGTGCGGGGAACAGTAGACCCCATACTGGCAAACGCGGTACCAACACGGTTCATCCCCGCTCGTGCGGGGAACAGCCGAAAGGTGGTTTGTATATGCCGCTATTTCCCGGTTCATCCCCGCTCGTGCGGGGAACAGACCGCCGCAAAAAATGCGTTCAGCCAGCTCAACGGTTCATCCCCGCTCGTGCGGGGAACAGTGGGCGAATCTATCGCCTACCGCCCAAACCAACGGTTCATCCCCGCTCGTGCGGGGAACAGCTCCTGGTATGACGACAACGGGCACTCCGGTTCGGTTCATCCCCGCTCGTGCGGGGAACAGGATCTATCTCTATGACACGGCCACCGACGAAACGGTTCATCCCCGCTCGTGCGGGGAACAGGGAACGGCAGTACCCGCAGGATCTTCAAGGATCGGTTCATCCCCGCTCGTGCGGGGAACAGGAGTACTCGGCTCCGTACGCCTGGGGCCAGTACGGTTCATCCCCGCTCGTGCGGGGAACAGGCCTCTGGCATTACGCCAGTTTTCTAGGGCTTCGGTTCATCCCCGCTCGTGCGGGGAACAGAACCTCTTCTTCTGTGCGCGGAAACGGCATACCGGTTCATCCCCGCTCGTGCGGGGAACAGTTCTGTTCAGCCTTTGATATTTCTCCGGCCACCGGTTCATCCCCGCTCGTGCGGGGAACAGACGAGTTGACAGTGGCGATTGACGAGTTGCTACGGTTCATCCCCGCTCGTGCGGGGAACAGTTCATACCTTGTGAGCTAACACGCCGTGAAGTCGGTTCATCCCCGCTCGTGCGGGGAACAGACTTCTTCTACTTACTCAGAATCATTGAGCTATTTACACCTTGAAATTTGTACCAATTTTCACCGTACTCAAAACGGGTATTCCTGATCGCTGCCAACCTCTTCCGGCGGCAGAAAAGATACGAGCTTTATCCCGTCCATTTCAACCGGCATTCGCCGATTTGACCCGAGTGTCTGAAAATCAAAACCAGACTCGTTATTAGACGTCCAGGCCATCACAGCATTGCCATTTTCGATACCCTCTTCCAGATTATGCCCAATCATATCACGAACCCTTCGGCTCACATCCCCCACATAAACCCCGGCTCGTACCTCAATAAGCCAGAGACCAAGTCGCCCCCGTAGGCGTGGCGGCACATTCTCAACCACGATAACCAGCATCACCAAGCCCCTCCTTGTTAGGAATTGCAATCTCTACCGCCTCTTCATGTGCCTTTGGCCTCTCTACCTCTCCAGCAGCCAAGACCTCCTCAATAGTCGGAATAATCTTATCCAATAAGTGACTTTGACGAAAAGCGTCCCGACATGCCAAGCGTACCTCACGGTCAGGATTACGTGGATTCTTACCGGCGATGCGAAATGCCACCGGCA
This sequence comes from uncultured Geobacteraceae bacterium, assembly GCA_903852495.1. Taxonomy (GTDB): domain Bacteria; phylum Desulfobacterota; class Desulfuromonadia; order Geobacterales; family Pseudopelobacteraceae; genus JACRCG01. The sequence goes on from CAINRC010000115.1 coordinate 1,703, forward strand.
CAACCGTATCAAACTTAAAAATATCAGCAATATCGTAAACAAACGATTGCGGTTTTCCGGTATGTATGAACCCAACCGCCGGGGCATACCCCGCTGCCAGAATGGCCGCTTCGCAAATACCGTAGATGCAGGCCGTCGCCGACGACAAGCAACGATTTGGCACATCGCCACTCTCCCAATCGGTGTGATCGTAGTTCCGACGTTTCCACTCCACCCCGTATTGCTGTGCAAGCAAGTCATATATTTTGCGCACCCGCACCCCCTCGATGCCGCGCAGTTGTTCAACACTGCGCCGTTCAGGCGGTTCCTCCTTGAAACGAAGCGCATACATCTTCCGGACGACTTTGAGCCGGGCTGAATCGTCCAGCGCCAACTTCGCCTGGTACAGCAACCGGTCCGAACGGGCACCCCCCGGTTGACCGGCTGCATACAACCGAACACCCGCTTCACCGATCCAGACCAGCAAACAGCCGACCCGCGCAGCAAGGACGACGGCAGAATGGGATACCCGTGTCCCCGGCTCCAGCATCAGACACGCAACAACTCCAATAGGGATATGAGTGCGGATGCCGGTTTTATCGACAACAACAAAGGCGCCATCGATAACATCGAGGTTGCCCTTCTCGATATAGATAACGGAGATACGGTCCTTGATGGGGAGTGGCTTTAATGGCGGGAGAAGGGGAATGGTCATAGTTTCCTCTGCTGTTTTGCTTCCAAAGCCTTGCGAGTTGTATCAATCTCCGCCACCAAAGTTTTCTCATCAGGTAAAACCATCTTGTACTCCGCAGCCAAAACCTTATTCGGGAGATTATCCAGCGCATAGTGAGCCAAAGCGTGGTCATTCTGGGCACAGATAATCAGACCCACTGGCGGATTTTCTTCCGGGCATGTCCAATGTTCGCAGGCGTAGTTCAGGTACATATGCATCTGACCCGCATCGGCATGGGTAAACTTCCCCAGCTTCAGATCAATCACCACCAGACAGCGCAGACGGCGGTGGAAGAAAAGCAGATCAACCCGATACCAGGAATCACCGATCCGCAAGCGTCGCTGACGGCCAACAAACGTGAAATCACCCCCAAGCTCCAGTAGAAAACTTTCCAGATGCTGGATCAACGCGTTTTCAAGATCATTCTCGGAATACTCGTCCTTCAATCCCAAAAATTCCAACACCAACGGATCTTTGATCTCTTCTTCAGCGGTTACGGCATCCTCCGGTAAAGGTTTTTGACCTTTTTTCAGCATACCGGTCTTATTACGGGAAAGTGCTGTACGCTCGTAGAAAAGGGTGGATATCTGGCGGTCAAGTTGAGACCCAGTCCAGCCACCTCGCAAGGATTCAGTTTCGTAGAATGACCGGGCTTCGGAAGTCTTTACAGACATGAGCCTTACATATTGTGACCATGGGAGCGGGAAAGATATGCTCGAAGCTGTCGAGCATTTTGCCAAGGCATTTTCTTTGAATTGCGCAGATGTCATCTGCGCAATTGGCCAAGTGAGATAAAAAAAGCGCATCTGTTCTACATTTCTTTTGGAAAAGCCTCGTCCGAACCGCGCGGTCAAATCCAATGACACTTGCGTGATCAGGGCGGCACCGTACTCGGCTCTGGCGACACCTCCCTGTTCATACTCTACAATCCGCCTGCCAACTTTCCAGTAGGTTACAGTCATGATCGTGTTCACAGCACGAGCAGACGTCCGCCGGGCTTGTTCCAACAGATCGACAACACTGGACAGCATGGCATCGTAACCGATTATGGGTGCTACCTGCTTTTGTAAAGGTTTCTTTTTATCCGCCATATCCGCCCTCCCTGAAATGCTGTAACAGCCGGGAATTGTTCAAAGAACAGTACCTGTGACAAAATGTTACGGATTGATGATTTTGCCACAGCAAGTTGTCCATAATTTCTGAATCGCTCAGGCCCGGCGGACCAGCATCAAACCGCAGCCAAAACCTTTGGCCGGGCCAATGCCACCAAAAAGACATTTCTCAACAAAAGCGACAGGATCCGTTACCGTAAGGATGCCGTCGAACTCCAAAGTGCTGAATATAACCGGCTTCGCGCTTTTGCCTTTGAAAAGCCTGTGCTGGCAATATCCATCAGCTCTTGTGCCTGATTGCACAACAGAAAAACCATACTCGTTTTCCCGAGATTTAAGCCACTCCATACCGGCTTCCTGAATAAGCGTCGCAACATGAGGCCGCTTATCTCCCGGCATATTCTTGAAGCCGATTTTTGTTTTTGCTTCCATTACCACGTCATGGCGAACGACTTTTTCAGTCCATCTGTTCTGCTTCAAACCGCGTTCCGCTCGAACCTTTTGCCATACCGTAAGCTCCTCGGCAGTGCGATCTTGCTTTGCCGATTGAATCGGATTTGCCCGGAGTTTAAATGCCAGCCGATCTCCTTGAGCAAGCTTTGGTAGGTATGGCTTTGAGCTCATTTCCCATAACCCTGTCGTATCATCAGGTGTACGCTCAGATATTGTGTAATACGTCGGCAAGCCATTTACTTTCTCAAAGCGATAGAGAAAATCACGCTTCCGGTCAGGGCCATCGCTGAAAATATCCCAGACCATCTTATGTAGTCTGTATCCGTCACTCCGCCCCAACGAAACAATATCTTTTGGCGACAGGTCACGCCGCAGGCGTATCAAACTAAAGTACATGGCGTTTCCTCCTCTCTGCGCAGCGTGGCAAAGTTCTCTTTCCTCTCGCTGAATTGCCAGCGTTTTCGGCTGATCGGCATATCACGACGGGTTATCACCTGTTCGCGTTCGTACCCGCCCTGTTCGCCTTCCCAATAGACCATGCTGGATTTATCATGAATCAAGTCGTTCAGCTCTTTCGGCGTAGGTGTCATGGCCAAGGCTTCCTTTACCGATTCAGCAGCAATGACCAGTGGCGAAAGCGGAAACGCCAGTGGACAGGATTTCCGCCCCAGATAAAGCGTAAAAACCGGCTTGCGCAGGGCGTCTGCAAGGCCTTTAACACTGCAGAGAGCATTATCACGGAGTACGATAGCCACGGTATAGACAGCATCGCAGCGATAATCCCGACTGGAAAGAATCGTGTTCAAATCGCCCTCTGCAAGCTCAGCTTTTCTGGTATGAAATGTCCGGCGATTGCGTCCTGTACCGGAGGACGGAACCTGTATCGTGTGATAATCTCGCAACAGCGTTCCCAAGGCATCCACGCGGACGGCAAAGGAACAGGCCTCGGCAAAGTTTTTCTGCCGCGTCTCTTCATCGCGCCGGATGCCGAGAGCAGCAGTTAGCAGGCCGATAATAGCCGACTTGGAGGGGTGTGCAAAACTCGGTCGATACTCCCCGACAGCAATGTCACCCCACGCGGCCATCGGGCCGTATAGGTTGAAAACTAAATAGTCAGCCATGGCAGTTACTCCGTTACAAATGTTAAGATGTCGTCAAGGCTGCCCTCGCCGGTTTCAGCGTTCATGGTTTTAAAGCCGTCAGCACAAGGGCCATAGACCTTGTCAAAATTTTCCCGGCGGCGTTCAAGTTCTTTGATGGACTGTGCCAAAACATCTTCTCCGCGCACCGGCTTCAAAAATGCCACCGAAAGCGAACGGGGCTGGTCGCTTCCCTTCTCGGCCAGCAAGTAGGATGTGCGAGCACGGGATGCAAAACTGTTTTGCTTGCCGGTTGGGGATACCTTGGCGGCTGATTCGATCAATGCCTTCAACGCCTTATTGGCAAGATCCTTGTCACCACCCATATTCTCCACTAAAAGATTCCTATCAATACAGAGGTAAAGGTAAAACACCCCAGCACCAAATTCTGTTTCACCTATGTGCGCGGCCCCCAAGTCATCCTCTCCTGTGTTCAAGTCGTCCACAGCAGTAAAGTAATCGTCCTCAACCGCCACTTCATGGACTGTAACGGCATGAGACACCTGAACCGCAGCTTCCGGATCATCAGTAACTTTTACGATTTCTTTGCCTGTCAGCATTCGACCAAACATTGAAATATCCACGTCATGTCGCTTTGCAACAAGCTTTTTCAGTTCATCCTTATCGAGTTTCCCGTCTACAGCAACTCTGTCAGCCAGTGCAAGCAACGCTTCAATTTCGGATTGATTGAAATGGACAAGCTGTGATGATTCCAGTTCTTTCAGTGGCTTGTCCTTTTCAGCGCCCTCTGTAGTTCCGAAAAAGGCAACCATTTCCTTGGCAAACTCTTTGGCCTTGCTATCTGCGACGCCATTTTCACAAAGCCTTTTGTACAATTTAATCCCCATTCTTTTGGTGCGCTCACCGATATGCCCCGCAAGGGCTGTCTCAAAAAGATCAGATGTTCTCCAAGCACGTTTCAGGCTCTGGGAAGACACTCTCAAGCGGGTTTTTCCGCCCATGATGGCGGTCTTAGGACGACCCAGATCGTCACGGTTCAGGTTTGAAGGCGGGTAAGAAGTCAGCAGGTGTAGTTGGATAAAAGTACTCATGTTCGAATTCTCCTTTTTTGAGTGATTTATAGTTCGGACGGTGATTTAGTGTAGTATTCAAACGCCCACTGCTTGCGGGTTCTATCGTTCCAGTAATAAACGCTATCGGCGAGGCTTTGCAAATTGACAGCACCGCCCAACAAAGCAATAACCCGCCCCATTGCGGTAAACAGATCTTCTCGCTCTTTTATCTTCAGCAAACGCCGGAAACGCAACCCGCTCAACCGCGCAGAGCCGTCTGACTTGCCGGTAGCCATCTGTTCCGCCAGGGTATTCCCAACAACGTTACTTTTCATCCGTGCCGCCAGCCCTGCCACCACTGCAAGGGCGTCGGCATTTACTGCGCCGAATTTCATGAGGTCAAGACGCAGCCGGTGATACGCCGGTGTGAACGCGACCTCGGCCAAAGTCGAGCAGCGGCGCAATTCTGCCCGGTCTCCCCGATTTTCATTCAACGCCAGCCACCATCTGGACAGCGCCTGCGTTTCTGGTGAATCATGTTCAAACTTCAGATATGTTGTGCTCATGCAACCTCCTTTCTGTTATTGATTTCAGAATGCAAGCTCCGACGGTTTCGCTTCCTTCTTGCCCTTTGTCTTGTTCTCTGCTCCTGACTGCTCAACCGGAATACCAAGTAATCCTTTAATTTTCTTGCCATGGTTATATTGCTCCAACTCCTTGCGAGCCACTACCACCCGTTTGGGATCGGCATCTTCAATCGGCCCCTCCCAGGCAAATTTGTCAAACAATTGCATTGATTGACTACAGAGAACGGAAAGCCATTGATGACCAATAATTTGAGTTTCATTGCCACTCTCAAGAGTTTTGGTCAAACTGCTGAGTGCCAAATAAAAGCCAGCTTCTGTCTGTTGCCAGAAAGAACTATCGATGAAAGTTGTATCCCCCTTGGCATCTCCGGGTCGCCTAAACCACGCCTTTTTGACGGCACCCCTCGTATTGCTTAATATTTCGGACGCAGCCTTAACCATTCCGGCAACTTGCTCTTCATATCTGACGCGAATCGAAGCATCAACACACAATAAGGGCATTGTAGATTCGTACCAGCAGCGGGCTTTCATGTTATCCATGTCATAACCAAAAGCCCATAACCTGAACTGCCAGTTGCTATTCCAGCGACCATAAAATTCATGTACTATCCTTGCAGGCATCTTCTTTTCATTTCCATCTTGAATGACAAATCCGAGCCAGTGCCGATAGGTGAGTCCTCCGGGTTGAGCATGCACCGGCAGAATGCTTGTTACGCCTTTTGTTGTCTGTTCATAATGGGGGGAGAGCGGATGGAACCAGCCGTTATAACTCGCCCCTCCAGGTAATTCCTTGTAAATGGTGATAAGGCAATCCGTATCGCTTCCACACGCATCACAAGATCCAACGGACAGTTCCTTTAGATCCAGCCTTATGCGACGCGGCATTGCCCAAAACATAGCTGCCGGATGTGCATCTTCTGGAACCGTATCCTCGCCGTAGAACGTCTCTCCTTTTTTTCGTTTGCCCTTCTTTGTCTCGCCAAGCCAAGGAAAAAGATACTTGCCTTCTGAAAGGGCAGAATTCCCGCAAATATTTGTAAATTTGCTGTGTTCTAATACATTCAAATAAATCAGTTGCCATAGAGTTCCGTGATGTTTGTCCCCAACGACAAGAGTCGTCAGAGGTCCACCGCCACGCAATGAAGTCATGTAACCCGGCCCACCAGAAGGCGAATTTGTTTGAAATGCAAAAAGGGCTGTGGCACAGCAGAGAGGGCATAATCCGTCAACAATATTACGTTTAATGAAATGATCCGTGTTATTCACTAAAGCATTCTGACCAGGTGTCTCGATGAGTAACCCACTAACGCCTCCATCAACAGCTGTAAAATTTTCAAAATCCTGCATAAACCGCGGGCCGTCCCCGCCAAGCTCAAAGGCGTGACGAATCGTTGTAAATTTCTCCAGCAACTCTTCCGGCGGCGGAGGCTCAACAAGCTTCTTCCGCCATTCCGTGCCGTTCCCCGGAGCCGCGACTGTCTGCATCAGTCCAATCAAGAACTGAATCAACGCCCCGTTAAAGTCCGGACGAGGCGCATTGAGGGACACCACCGGATTATCTGCGAAGTCTTTAGTCACCTCGTACGGCGCTATCCAGTCCGGTGTCCCGTCTCGCCGCAATACCGGAATCCACTGTTTCTCAATCAGGTTGAACTCCATCTAAGCCTCCTTTTTGGTAACTGTTACCCCGGTCTGGTGATCATAGTTCACCGTCATGGTTTCTTTTCTCTTATTCAGCGCCTCGCCCTGCCAGTGCCCTTCTTCGCCAAGTTGGAGCGGAACCAGTACTGACCATTTACCCTTGTCAGGCAGCAACTCTTTCAATCGGTTAATTTCATCGCCCAAAGATCCGGTATAAGCCGCTTCCGCATCCACCAGGCTGCTACGGATACCAACCTGACTCATATCCCACGAAAACTTCTCGTGGTGATACCACGGCAGAAGCACCGTACCATCCCACTTTGCAAGGCGCACCGTGGTATCCATCCCACCAAGACGAGTCGGAGTTTTCATGTCTTCCCGCCATTGGTTTATCGTAGGCTCATAACCTTCATCAAGTTTGAGCATATTGATATGGGCAAGTGATTTATCGGCTTGCCATTGCGAGTTTGCCTTCTGGTCGCGTTGCTGGAGTGGATCGGGTATTGTGTCAGCACTCTCTGAAAAGACCGCCTCAATCAACTCCCTGGCATCATCCGGCATCTTCAGCTCTTTTTTCTCTGCTAACAGCCGTGCCGACAACCAAAGACAACCATGACTCGGATAGACAAAGGATGCCTTGGGAAATACCGACTTAAACCAGATCCCATCAGCTTCATCTTCCGGCAGCGGGCCATGAACGATCATACGGGGTGGTTCCCGCCTGTCAGCCCCTTCATGCAAAGGGTTTCCCTGCTCATCACGCCGGTGTCGATGCAGGCGTCCGGCTCGCTGAATCAACAAATCCATGGGGGCAAGGTCGGTTATCAGCAGATCAAAATCCAGATCAAGCGACTGCTCTACAACCTGGGTTGCAATCAACACCATGCCGGTGCGCTCTTGTGCTGTACTTTTTCTGCCGAATGTTTTCGTTACCGTCTCCTCAACGTCGAGACGATCTCCCATGACAAAGCGGGCATGAAACAACATCAGATTTTCCTCGGATATAGATTCTTTCAGGCTGGCAAAACCGGCCAAAGCATCGTACACGGTATTTCTAATCCAGCAAACACACATCCCCTGGCTTGCTGACTCCGCAATTTGCCTCAGTACTTCCTTTTCGTCAGCGACCATTTCTACGGCTACTGTGCATTGACGCTGCAATGTGGCTTCCACGGCGGTTTCCCGCACTCCGTGAGTTTTGCAGTATGCCGTTGCCAGCGGATAAGCACGACTTTGCAGCACCGGCTTCCGTTGGTCGCCACAGCCATTAGCAAAAGCTGTAATAAAATCGCGTCTGATGTGCGTCGGCAAGGTCGCTGAAAGGAGTATTGCGCTGCCGCCAAGGGCGGCATGAAAGGAGAGCAGATTTTGCAGAAGCTTGTTCATGTAGGGGTCATAGGCATGAACTTCATCGACAACCAGAATGTGACTAGCCAAGCCGAAGAGTCGTAAAGACTGAAACCGGGCAGGCAAGACAGCCAGCAGAGCTTGATCAAGCGTACCTACTCCAACATCCGCTAAGAGCGCCTTTTTGCGATTATCTGCCAGCCAGGAAGAACATTGGGCAGCTGCCGTTTCTCCATAGGAAACATGGTCTGCCCGCCCTGAAACAGAAGCCAAGAAGGTTTCGGAAAGGTGGCGTGCGCCGTGAGCCAAAACGAGGGACGGCGCAGAGTCAGGCGTAAAAAGTTTTTGGTAGCTATCGATCAAACGATCATACATGGCATTTGATGTTGCCATAGTTGGCAAAGCCACAAAAAGACCATTGCCGCGACCGGCAGACATCAAGCGGCCAGCCAGCAGGAGCGCCGCCTCGGTCTTACCGGAACCGGTAACGTCTTCGAGAATGAACAGTTGCGGTGCGCTTCCTATCGGGCATTGATCGACAAATTTTTGTAATGGCGTCGGCGTAGCGATATGCGGAAACAGTCCGGAAAAGCCGGGCCGTTCGGTTAACGGAATACCGGCATTGATTCCCGCCTCACGGATTGCCTTTTCAGCCTGTGGAAGAGCGTGTTTCCTCCAATATTTTTCAAGTTTCATCGGTTCTTTACATAACGGAAACCATCTGCTGTTCGATCCGATCCAGTCACACAGAACGACAAACCCAGCCATCAGCCAGGAGGCTTTTTTCATCACCTTTTCAAGTTCTACTGGAGAAAGAAGAGAAAAGTTACTTCCATCGCTACAAATCAATATACTGACCGCTTCTGTAAATTGTTGGGCCGCTGAAATATCATTTTCAGAAAAGAAATTTGCGCAGCGCAGCGGCAATCCATTGTCACCCATCATGTTTGGTGGAACGCCGTGATGCCCTGTAAATGGCCGTACCATTGCCATGACTACATCTTGCCACTCATCAAAAGACAATTCAGACGGTAAGGACAGCGTTTCATTTTCCAGAGCAGATTTCAAAAACAGATTTCCAAGCCTGTCATGCTTGACCGAGTAATATTTTCTGCTGGTTATGCCCTGTAATTGTTCCAGTAAATCAGGCCGCAAGTTTTGAAAACTCTCAGAATATTTACCAATGTCGTGCATGGCAAGAAGTAATAAAAGCCATCGATGTACAACTGATTCATCAAGACCGGTAATATCCGTGAATTTCTTTCGTAATGCCGCGTTTGAAGACAACAGGGCGCTTCCCACCGCCGCCACATCCAAACAGTGATACGGCAGCAGGTGATAGCCACCCGACTCCCGCTCCGCCTTCCCCCAATATCCAAAATAACCGTCCACCACCAAATCACCCTAAATCCCCCAGTAAAAGGGATCCTTTCAGACCTGTCATTTTCCAATTTTCTCAGACTCTACCAAAAAATATAAACACGAACAATGTTTAATTACCACCATTTAACTCCAACCATATCCGCGCTGCCAACCGTGCATCATCCAACGCCCGGTGCCGCTGTATCTGGCTTGGCAGCGAACCGAACAGATGCCGATACACCGCTTCCAGTTTATGATTCACCAACTGCGGAAGTTTTTGGCGCGCCAGACGCATGGTGCAGTGCCACCGATTCGGCAGCAAAATACCGAGCAGTGCCAGTTCGTAACTGATAAACGAGCGGTCAAAGGAAGCGTTATGCGCAACCAACGGGGCATTACCAACAAACTCCCGAAAGCGGGCCCAGGCATCCTCCGGTGACGGCTGACCGAACAGCATCTTCTCGGAAATGCCATGCACCCGATAAGCACCATTCTGTATCGGAGCCCCCGTATCAATCAGTATGCCCAGTTCGTCAAATATCTCATTGCGCTCTACGACTACCGCTCCAACTTCTATAACCCGCCCACCACGCAGTGCCGACAAGCCGCTTGTTTCCACATCCACCGCAATACATCTCGAATAGCTGATCATATCATCCTCTCGTTACTTGGTTTATAGGTGTAACATACATATGCGACATAATACGTCACCGCCACCTCACAGACAAAAAAACGCCCCCGTTCTGCCGGAAGGCGTTAGTTTCTAATCTGCTTGTAATCGGAGTAAATCCCCCTCAATCCCCCTTTCATAAAGGGGGACTTTTTTTGTTCAGCGTCTGGGTGCGCTGTTACCCCCCTTTACAAAAGGGGGGCAAGGGGGGATTTCTTCCGCAGAACATCCCCTACTTCCCCAGCGCCTCCTCAATCCTTTCGCAGATCGTTTTCAGCACTTTGATGCGGGCATAATACTTGTCGTTGGCCTCCACCAAAGTCCAGGGAGCTATTTCCGTGCTGGTACGGTCGATCATGTCGCAGGCCGCACGCTCGTACTCAGTCCATTTTTCCCGGTTACGCCAATCATCATCGGTGATTTTGTACCGTTTAAAACCGATCTTCTCCCGTTCCTTGAAGCGCTTCAACTGTTCGTCACTGGAGATGGAAAGCCAGAACTTTATGACCACAGTTCTGTTCCGCACCATCTGCTCTTCGAAATCGTCGATTTCACCGTAGGCGCGCATCCAGTCTTTCTGTTCACAATACCCCTCCACCCGCTCCACCAGAACACGGCCGTACCAGGTGCGATCAAAAATGGCAAAGCGGCCTTTGCGGGGGATATAGTGCCAAAAACGCCACAGGTACGGCTGAGCACGTTCAACCTCCGTCGGTGCGGCGACCGGGATGACCCGGTATTGCCGGGCATCCAGCGCCTGGGTGATGCGGCGGATGCTCCCCCCCTTGCCGGCGGCATCATTCCCCTCAAAACCGATCACAACCGACAGCTTGTTAAACTCCGGATGACGGGTCAGAAGATTGAGTCTGCCCTGGTATTTTTCCAGTTCACTCTCAAAATCACTTTTTTTCAGTTTTTTCGACAGGTCCAAGGTCTGTAGGAGCAGCAGATTATCAATGGCAGGATGGATCGGGGGAATCGGTTCCTGATGACGTGGCGGTTCGGGGGTGTCGAGGCGCTGCCGTATGGCGGAGAGGATTGCCGTGCCGATGGTCAGTGAACGGTACCGGGAGTCAGTTCCTTCGACGATGGTCCAGGGGGATTCGGCGGTGCTGGTCGAGCGGAGCATCCGTTCCGATACTTTACGGAATTTATTGTACCGTTTGTAGTGATCCCAATCGGTATCGGTGACTCTCCAGGCGGTTTTCGGGTCGTTTTCCAGCAGTTTGAGACGTTTTTTCTGCTCATCGCGGGAAAGGTGCAGCCAGAATTTCAGGACCAGCGCCCCCTCATCGCAGAGCATCTTCTCGAAGCGGATGATCCGCTCCAACTGTTGGTCCAGCTCAGCGTTCTTGATCGTGCCATAAACATTTTCCACCAGCGGCCCGGAATACCAGGTGCCGATGAAAACACCGACCTTCCCCTTTGGGGGGAGCACCCGCCAGTAGCGCCACATGCGGGGACGTTCCCGTTCCTCGTCGGTCAGGTCGCGCAGGGCATGGGATTCAATGTGGCGGGGGTCCATCCATTCATTAAGAAGGTTGACCGTATCACCCTTGCCAGCACAATCAACGCCGGCAATCAGGATCACCACCGGGAACTTTTTTGTCTGAAACAGCTCCAGCTGAGCATCCAGCAGCCCCTCGCGTAATCCGGGGACCTCTTTTTTCCAGATCTTCTTGCTGATCTTGTGACCCAACTCGGCGGATTCAAACATGCTGACCTCCCGGTATGTCGTGGGTGCTGTTATTTCCCCGCCAGTTCCTTGGATCTCAGACAGGCGGCCTCAACCGCCTCCATGACCACACCACGGAAACAGCCGTTTTCCAGGACCTGCAGGGCCGCGATGGTCGTCCCCCCCGGTGAGGTTACTTTTTCCTTCAGCAGAGTCGGATGTTCACCGGTTTCAACAACCATTCGCGCCGCGCCAAGTACCGTCTGGGCTGCCAGTTGGGCCGCTATCTCCCGTGACAGGCCGTTCTTTACGCCGGCATCGGCCAGCGCTTCAATGAAGGTGAACACATAGGCCGGGCCACTGCCGGAAAGACCGGTCACGGCATCCATCAGCTTCTCTTCCACCGGGACAGCACTGCCGACCAGGGCAAATATCCGGAGGGCAAGATCCATATCGGCGGCGGTTGTGTTTCGGCCTGAGCAGACCGCCGAAGCTCCAGCCCCTATCAGTGCGGGTGTATTGGGCATTGTGCGAATAACGCGGCAGCCGTCAGCCAGACCGGCCTCGATCTTCTCCGTCGGTATACCGGCCATGATCGAAATCACCAGCTGTTTTTGTGTAATGTGCGGAGCCAGCAGTTCCAGAACCCCCGCCGCCTGCTGCGGCTTGGTTGCCAGTATAACCACCTCGCCGCACCGCGCTGCTTCCGCAGCATCAGCGACAACACGCACATTCGGGAATTGCACCGCCAACTGCTCCCGGCGCCCCGTATTGATTTCTGCGACGCAGATTCCGGTGTCCATCCCTTCGCGCACCAGTCCGCGCAAAATGGCCTCAGCCATATTTCCGCCGCCGATAAATGCAATACTGCGTACTTTTAACATGGTACCCCTCTCCGTTATGTTACTAGGTTGTTGCCATCCGGAAACTCCGGATGAGCAACTGTTGGTTTCCGTAGTGGAAAGCGGGGATTTTTTTCTCCTGGCAAGGAAATCAAGGACTTACACGGAGGCGTACATCGGTACGCCGCACACGTAAGGCCGCAGATGACGCCGCCAGGGGGAAAAAGCACCCTTTCCGGACGGAAACATTATGTCTAGGTTGCACTGCTTCTCGTTACCAGAGCGACGCCGACACAGATCAGACAGATGCCGGCCCAGCGCATACCGCCGACGTTTTCACCAAGATACACCTGGGCCAGAAAGGCAACCACCAGATAGCTGAGCGCCTGGAGCGGAAGGGCTACCGAGAGATCCTCCCACGACAGCACCGCCAGCCAGAGACCGAAATACACCGCCTGCATCGCCGTACCGAGAATCAGGCGCCAGTTGCTCAGTGCTTTGACTACGGTGTTGAGGATCTCGCGCAAATTCATGGCCGAGATGTCGCCTCCCCCCTTCATCCCCTGGGTCAGGAAGATGTCGCCCACCGCCCCCGCCGTTATGGCTATGAGCATGACAACCAGTGTTTTCAGCATTTTATCTCTCCACGGTAATTTTGTATCTGTATCTGCAGCTCTTTCAGCCGGTTTTTGAGGGTTGGGCTCATGATGGCGGCCAACTCCTCCGTGTGGCGGTAGTCCGGCATACGGCGGCTGATTTCGGCGTCCGGTAGAATGCCTGGATGAAAGTACATCTCCGTCATCCCGTCCTGCAATTCGTCAATAATATCGAGAGCATATCGCTCCGTCATCCGCCCCGAATTCAGCACCCCTTTAACCTCCGTGGCATAGCTGATCCCCAGACGGTCAAGTTCCGGAAGAGCATGGTCGGTGAGGAAACCGAAGATAAGATTTTCAAGAGTCTTGCCGAATTTCCGCTCATGGTCAAAGCGCAGGTTATGGGAAAGCCGCTCCCGCGACAGACGAAAGGTGGTGATACCGTAGCGCGGCATCAGTTCCGCCAGAATCCTCAATACCGTCGGGTGCAGATGGATGTTCAGGTGGCCGTCGATGTGCGTCAGCGGTATGCCGGCAGCAAGCACCCGCGTGATCTGGGCCTCTATCTCGCGTTTCAGCTGGCAGTAAAGTCCCCGGTCGAAAAAATACCGGAAACCGGAGGTGACCGGGTTGTCGCTGAAGTTCCCTTCGCGGTCCACCAGAGCGGGCAGATCCGCCGGCGGCAGCACCGCTCGCCCCTGAACGAGCGTCAGGTGCAGGCCGATCTGGAGCCCCGGATTGCGCCGGGCAACGGCCACCGCTTCGTCAAAGGCACTCCCCCCCGGCATGATGGAAGCACACGTCAGGAGTCCATCCCGCCAGGCCTGCTCGACCGCCCGGTTTACGCCGGTGGAAAGGCCGAAATCGTCTGACGTGATAATCAGCTGTTTCACGTACAATCCGGCCCGGAGTCTTTCCGCTTCCGCATATACGCCAGATACTGTTTTCCTTCCTTCAGCAGCTTGCGCCGTTCATCGCCATCGATCAGCATCCGTCCGATGCTCCGGGCGATATATTTCGGCCGGAAATAGAATTTGTTGTAGAACTCTTCCACCGAATTGAAAATTTCCGTGTTGGACAGGCCCGGATAGTTGATAACGCACTTCTGGTGGCCGCTGTCGTCAAGGAAGCTGTCCGAGGAGATCCACCCCTCCTTCACGCAGAGTGAGTAAAATTCGGTACCCGGATAGGGTGAAGCCAGTGAGGCCTGAATCGAGTTCAGGTCCAGTTTTTTGGCAAATTCGATTGTCTGGCTAATGGTCTCCCGGCTTTCCCCCGGCAGCCCCATGATGAACGCACCATGGATCGACAACCCGAGCTTTTTACAATCCTTGGTGAACTGTACCGCCTGAGCCACCGTGACCCCTTTTTTGATATTTTTCAGGATCTGGTCGTTGCCGCTTTCAAAACCGACCACCACATGACGGAGCCCCGCCTCCCGAAGTGTTTTCAGGGTGTCGTAATCCGTATTGGCGCGGGCGTTGATCGTCCATGAGATGCCGAGCGATTTGATCAGGCCGGCAACCTCACGGGCATGCTTCCGGTCGGCGGTAAAGGTATCGTCGTCGAACGAAAGTTCCCGCATTTCCGGAATATTGTCCACGATCCATTTCACTTCCTCATATACGTTCTGGGGAGAGCGGACCCGCATGGTACGACCGGAAAAGGTCTGCGGCCAGAGACAGTAGATGCAGCGGGAAGGACAGCCGCGACTGGAATAGATCGAAACATAGGGGTTTTTGAAGTGCGGGATGACATACTCGGCAATCGGCAGGTCCCGTTTGTACACCGGCGCGACGAACGGCAGTGCGTCCAGATCCGTGATGGGGGGACGGTCGGCGGTGTGAACCACCTGACCATCTTTCAGAAAGCTGATGCCATCAACCCGGCTCCATTCTCGCCCTTCGCACAGTTCCTTGGTGGTGTAATCAAACTCACCCCGGCAGACAATATCGATGACACCTTTGCCGGCCCGGAGTGACTCTTCCGGCAGGACGGAAACATGGGGGCCGGTCAGGACCGCAACGATATCCGGCTTGACCTCCTTGATGCGGCGGGCGGTTTCAATGTCGATCTGCAGCGTCGGTGTGGACGTGTACATCACCAGCATGTCGTAGTCCCGGGCGATGACCAGGCAATCCTCCAGGGTCAGCTTTTGCACCGGAGCATCCACGACGCGGCTCCCCTCAATCATACCGGCGGGAAAGCAGAGCCAGGTGGGGTACCAGAAGGAGGTTACTTCACGGGAAGCCTGGTAGCGGGCACCAGCACCTCCGTCAAAATCTTCAAAGGTTGGGGGGTTTAAAAAAAGCGGTTTCATTACAACTCCTTGCCTGAATATAGGACCCAACGAATAGCAGGTATTCCGGCGTAAAGTCAAGATTTACCCGGTTTTATGCAGAAAAAAACTGCCGTACAATCCTTCTCCGGCCGCTCCCCGGCGGGCTCATAAGAAATACTTTTCATTGCCGGTCCGGGTATGGTAGGTACTCTTACGGTGGAGAGTCAGCAGATGTCTGCCGCTCACACAACTTTTACATATCAGGGGGATGAAACCAATGACCAGAATTAACCTTCAAGTACGTTGTGAACTACTCACCACCTAACTGCTAACGCAGTTTAGGGTGGGAGCTTCGCGATTCACAGGCACCAGCATCAGGCAGGCATAGACCCGCCAGACGACTTACGATTGCCTCCTGAGCCATTGCATCAGCGGCAACGACCCCA
>CAINRC010000116.1 GCA_903852495.1 uncultured Geobacteraceae bacterium
AAGACCAGCACATCACAGTAACCAGAGTCAAAATCCGAGATAAAAATCCAAATGGTAGCAGAGCAGACGCGGTTTAGTTCAACAACAGTTTATGCGGTGGTTCCGCTGACGCTACACACCGCATAAACTCTTAATTCGTTAGAGAGATGCCGCACTCCATGTTCGGCAAGGCTTGGCAGGCGTTCAGAATCAGATTGACGACCACCTGCTCAATCTTCTGGGCGTTGCCCAGGATGGGCTGCAAAGAGGGCGAATAGTGCGTTTCGAAGCGGTTTGTGGAGGCCCGTATCGATGAATCCACCAGTCTGACGGCGGTCTGCACGGCAGCATTAAAATCGACGGTTTCAACCTTGGCCGAGGTATCCTGGCGGGCAAAATCCTTCAGCTCCTCTACAATCCGCTTGATGCGGTTGGCACCGTCCTGCATCTCTTCCAGAAGATGAGGGACCTCATTGCGCATTCGTGAGTAGGGGAGTCCGCCCAGCGTAAAATCACCCTTACTCTCGTAGCGCGCTTCCAGAACCTCCTCGGCGTCCTGGTAAACCTCCCTCAGGATCGGCATGTTGAGCAGGATCAGACCGTTCGGGTTGTTGATTTCATGGGCCACTCCCGCCACAAGAATTCCGAGCGAGGCCATCTTGTCCGCCTGGATCAACTTATCCTGATGAAGTTTCAACTCGTCCAGGGCGCGTTTTCGCTCAACTACTTCCAGTGCCAGCTCTTCCGTACGCTGGGCAACTCTCTTCTGTAGCGTCCGAGACCAGATTACCGTGCCGACCAGAATAAGAAGCAATGGCCCCAGTACCATGGCTCCGAACCAGACGACCTTTTCCCAGGCAACCTTGGGAGGACCGAGCACCCCCAGCCACCGGTCGTAGATCTCCTGATACTGGCCGGTTTTCTTCAAAATTGCCATCCCCTCGTTGAAACGGGCCAGCAGTTCCTCGTTACCTTTCTTCACCGCATAGCAGTACTTCTGGGATGAAATGCTTTTTGCAACCGGGATCAGATTGGAAAGTTTGTGCTCGCGGATGATATACATGCCGGGGAGCATGGCCAGCACGGCATAATCATGACTGCCGGCCGCCAGAAGCCGCAGGGCATCGTCAGGAGTCTCGGTCATTACAAGATTTGCCTCGAGTCCGAGCGATTTCAGATGGTCATGCATGATTCCATCACGAAATACGATGATTTCTCTGCCGCGTAACTCTTCGATGGTACTGACCGGAGGTGTTTCCTTACGGGCGAAAATGGCGTGATTGATAATGGTGTGGGGTGGTGAGAACGTAAGGGTCCTAGTTCGGTCACCCGAGTAGGATATCCCCTGCAGAACATCGACGGAGCCGTTTATAAGGGCATGTCGCATATCCGACCAGGCTCCGAAGCGGAATTCGACCTTGATCCCCATGACTTCGGCAATCGCCTTGGTAAGATCGACGTTGTAACCTGCCGGCTGGCCCTTTTCGTCCAGAAATTCATACGGTGGGTAGTCCCGGTCTCCGCCGACAGTTATAATCGGTTGGGAAGGAAATTCCGCCACGGGAGTAGATGCGTAAACCGTGGGTGAATAGAGAACAAGCAGCGCCAGCAGGGCGATAACCGCAGCATTCATGCGCATGATTCTGGATCGGTTTATGTGTGGCATCAAAGCAGCTCCTCAATCTTGCCGCCAGGTTTCAGGACAAACCGGCACCCGCGCCACTCAACGTGATTGCCCAGAAATGAGAGCGCCCAGGTGGAAAAGGAAAACATATCCCGGAGGGGGAGGAGCCAGAGCCAGCGGGGGAAGAGGCCGTCCCGGACGAACCGGCGGCTGAAGAGCGTGCAGACAATCAAACGAACGCCGTACAGAAGCGCTGCGGCGGCCACCCCGGATGCCGGTGTCGGAGCCAGCAGCAGCGCCAGCAGGGCGGCAGGGAATGGCAGGGTGATGCCGGCAGCCAGATAGCCTCCCGGCCGGCTGACCCGCATGGTCCGGGCCCAGCGCAGCTGCCGGGACAGTACCGCCGTGAGGCTCTCCGGCTTGATGACGCTTTCGACAAAGCAGGGATCAAGAGCAATCCGCCACCCGGCGCCATGAACCTTGTTACCAAGCTGGTAATCATCGGCCAGATAATCGACCAGTGCACCAAACCCCCCGATCGCCGCCAGCGCTTCACGTCTCACCGCCATGGATGCGCCGAGGGCGAAGGTAAGTCCTTCCAGTTGACGTGCCACGAGCACGTTGGGGATCATTTCTGCGGTGAACCCGGTCGCTTCGAGGGCGGTGGCACTGCCATGCACGCGGGAGGTGCGGTACAGCGAGGTGACCAGGCCGACCTGCGGGTCAGAAAAATGGCCGGTCACCGACTGCAGGTACTCCGGGGGAACTCTGACGTCACTGTCGCAGACGATAATGATGTCATGACGCGCCTGCGGAAAGACGTTGATCAGGTTGGATACCTTATAATTCGGCCCATGCAGTGCCGGGTTGATACTCAGTGTAATGTCGTGATCGGGGAAATCCGCCATCAGCCGTTTGACCACCTGAATGACCGGATCGTCCGGCGATGCGGCGGTGAACAGGATCTGCAGTTCACCCGGATACTGCTGGGTGCAGAACGAAGCAAAATTGGCGTAGCTCTCCGCATCCATCCCCTTGACCGGTTTCAGGATTGAAACCCCGGGGCAGGGGAAACCGGAAGCGGCAGGGCGGCGCAGTCTGAAGTAGTTTGCCGCACAGCGAAGGGAAATCAGGGAATAAATCAGCGCCGGCAGGATGACTATGAAGGGGAGCAGGGAACGCAGCATCAGGAGGCACTCTGAATCAGGAGCAGATACGGCGCTGAAGGTGCCGTATTGTTTTGCGCCATACGCCAGCAGTGAAAGGCGCGCGGGTCAAGTCCGGCCGCCCATGATTCAACGGTGTCCCGTTCCTCCGTACCGCCGCTGTGTCCCGGGTACACCGTCACCAGCAGAATCCCGCCGGCTTCAAGCAGGCGCAGTGACTGCACAAGGGCGGCAGATGTTGTCCCGGGTCGGGTGACGACACTCCGGTCTCCTCCGGGGAGGTAGCCGAGATTGAACAGGACAACCCGCACCGGTCCCGTAATATGCCGCTCCAACTCCTCGTGCCCGACCGGCAGGAGCGTCACCCGATCCGCCAGCCCGACCTCCGCCAGCCTGCGTCCGGTCTCGGCAATGGCCTGCGGCTGGATATCAAACCCCCAGACATGGCCGCCGCTGCCGACCAGACGTGCCAGCAGCAGGGTGTCGTGCCCGTTGCCGCAGGTGGCATCAACGGCGGAGTGGCCGGCGCTGAGGAAACTGTGCAGGAACAGGTGGGAAAGTGGTACCGGCCCGCGCAGTGCTGGTATGGAAGGGGGGGAGGATTCGATCATGGCGGCAAAGGTAGCAGAATCAGGGGGCTTTAGCCATAGGGAATTTATTTGTAATCGACGCCCAAAAAGCGTACTTACGACGGCATGATACTACGAAAAATGGTTGGCAAAGAACAGAGCGGATCCCGTCTGGATGACGCTATTGCAACCCTCTGCACCGGGGTCAGCAAAACCGAGGCGCGCCGCATTATCGACCGGGGAGGGTGCACGGTTAATGTGGCTCTGGTGCGGGTGGCGTCACGAAGCGTCAAAACCGGTGACGTCATCGAAATCGGCGTAATGGAAACGGGGCGGTTTCAGGAACTTCAGTTGCCGCCGGAGGCGCTGCTGTATGAAGATGGGGAGCTTATTGCGGTCAACAAACCGGCCGGGATCAACAGCCAGCGCACCCCGTACCAGCTGAAGGGGACTCTGGAATACTGGGTCTCCGAATATTTCAAGGCGGGGGGGCTCAGCGAATCGGCCCGCGTTGTTCACCGACTTGATCGGGGCACCTCGGGGGCCATGCTCTTTCCCAAAAGCAGGGGCGCTGCCGCCTGGCTTTCCTCGCAGTTTCAGGATGGCCTGGTGGAAAAGCTCTATCTGGCGCTGGTATCAGGGCGACATGAGGAGGAGTGCTGGAGGGTGGATGGGCCGATCGGTAAGATCGCGCCGGCCCGGTACGGTATCGTTGACGGCGGCAAGAGTTCCGTCACCGAATTCCGCACGGTGGCGTCATCCGGCGGCATCTCTCTGGTTGAAGCGCGCCCTCTGACCGGCCGCACCCACCAGATTCGGGTGCATCTGGCTTCGGTCGGGCTGCCCATATGTGGTGACGGGACCTATGGCGGCGGGGCGGCGGGACGGATGATGCTGCACTGCTCGGCCATGACGTTTCGGAGTTCGAGGGGGATTGAGATCACCGTTAGCGCACCACTTGACGGTGAGTTTAAAGAACTGGTTAGCGGTCTTGAGTCGGCGACCTCCGGTTAATCCCCGAAAACCTGGGCGGTGAAGAGGTAAATATCACACTCCCCCTGCCAGGCGTCCTGGGGCAGGCCGGCTTTGGTGCAGGTGTGCTGCAGAAACTGGTCGCGGTTCCAGCCGTATTCGGTGGCAACCTGGGGAAGCAGCACCCCCCGGTGACTCCCTTTTATGATGTAGATGCCGTGACTGCCGACCTGGATCTCCTCCACCGAAGCGGCTTTTACTAATGGTGAAAGCACTGAAATATCAATGGTGAAATCGGCCAGATCAGGCGCCTTCATGGGGTAAAAACGGGGGTCGCGGGTTGCGGCCGACACCGCCATCTCCTGCACCAGCAGATACAGCGGCCGCTCGGAAACGAAGTTGCCGATACACCCCCGCAACTCCCCCTTCTTCTTCACCGTAACAAAACAGCCGGAGTGGAGGTTCAATCCGGGCGATGCTGATGTGATCGCCGGAACAGTCTGGCTGGTGACATAGTCGACAATCGTTTTCCGGGCGATATTCAGCAGTTCCTGTTGTTCCTCACCTGTCAAGAGTTGCGCCATGGTTTTTCTCCCCTGTTTTCCAAAATTCAAAAAAGAATTAAACACTGAGACACCGAGACACAGAGGAAACCAGAACCTTTTTGGGGGAAACCAAAACCATAAAAAGCGCCGTTTACCTTCTTTTTCCCTGTCTCTTTTGCTCCTGAATTTCTCAGTGTCTCGGTGCCTCTGTGTTTCAATAGCTCTTCCGCCGGAACAGTCCGGTTTTGATGCTGGTCACCCGGTCCAGAAACAGGACACCGTCCAGATGATCCATTTCGTGCTGGATGGCTACCGCTTCAAAACCGCTGGCGGTGATGACCCGTGCAGTGCCCCCCGGCTCAAGGAACTGCAGCGTAATGTCCGTGGCCCGGTCGACGTCGCCGGTGTAGTCCGGCACACTCATGCATCCTTCACGCATGGTGGCCGAGCCGCTGCGGGCGGTGATCTCCGGGTTGATCATGAGCAGCAGGCCGTGGTTGTTTTCTTTGCCGTGCCGGTTTTTGGAAACGTCCACCACACAAACCCGCAGGGTGACGCCGATCTGCGGTGCGGCGACGCCGACGGAGCCGGGCCCCTCATGCATCGTGTCAACCAGGTCTTGAATCAGGGCGTGAATACTCTGATCTATCTGGTCCACCCTATTGCAGAGTTTTTTCAGCACCGGGTGCGGGTAGCGTAAGATCGGCTGGATCGGCATTGTTAGAACGCCACCGGTGTAATTACCCGCACGCCGATTTCCACATTCAGCTCTTTTTTCAGGCCGGCCAGCGTGCCCTCTACCCCTTCCGGGCTCTCCCCCTCCGGCAGGGAAACCTCCAGCATCAAGACATACACCGGTTCCTCGGCGGTGCCGATCAGCTTGGTATTAAGGTCGGTGATGTTGATGTTCCGTGCCGCCAGTTCGCGGGTGACGTGATACACGATGCCCGGCTGGTCAGCGCCGTAGACGGAGATCATGCAGATTTCACCGTCGCTTTCCTGGCGGATTATTTCGTCCGGGTGGAGGGTGCGCACGCCAAGACTCATCCCGATCCGATCGCAGACCGGTTTCAGTTCTTCAATCAGGCGCGATTTGCTGAACGGTTTTTTCAGGGAGACAATGAGGATCATGGCAAATTCGCCCCCCAGCATGGTACAGCTGGAGTCGGCGATATTGCAGCCAAGGTTGAAAAGTCCGCCGGTAATGGCGGCCACGATGCCGGGGCGGTCTTTGCCGACCACGGATACGGCGTAATGGAGGATTTCCTGCTGCTGTGTCATGATGAACCTCTCTGCGTATGATCTCCACCGACTGGGTCGTTTATCGCATCAATTGGATTTCATCTGCAAATGTTTTTTGAAGATTATCTTGCACAGATATGTATAAGTTTCTGAAATTAAGGGAGTATCAGGCAAATCGTTATGACTGCAAAGTTGTATTTTATTGTACGTGCACTACTATTTTTCACGTTTGAGAGCCTATTTGCCACAAAACCACATTGCCGTCTCAAATTGTACAGCGGCATTAATCATTTAACATAGAACCCCCGCCTGATTTCTGGTAAACAGTTTCAGTACTTGAAATGCACTTGTTCTAAGGAGCCCCTGCGGGAACGCGCCTTCAAGTGAGAGTTGTAGGGGGAATTCCGGGGCCATCGGCAACTGTTTTCAAAATGGAAAGAGTTCAGAAATTCGGTAAACTGGCTGTCCTCAGCGGTAATGCTGTTCAACGGGGGTCAACATCATGAGTGTTGAGAAAAGCGATATTGTCATCTATCGGTCTGAAAACGGCACCGCATCCCTTGAAGTCCGTCTCGATCATGAAACCGTTTGGCTGACTCAAGACCAGATGGCAGACCTGTTTGGCAGGGAACGTTCGGTAATCACCAAGCATCTTCGTAATGTATTCAAAGAAGGAGAACTGGAAAAAATTTCAGTTCGTGCAAAATATGCACATACTGCCGCTGACGACAAAGAGTACCAGACGCAGTTTTATAATCTTGATGCAATCATCTCAGTTGGCTATCGGGTAAATTCCAAACAGGGTACTCGCTTCCGCCAGTGGGCCACTCAGGTGCTACGGGATCATATCGTCCATGGATACACGGTCAACGAGCAGCGTCTGCGGGAGGAAAGCGCCAAGCTGCAGGATATGCGGCAAACCATGGAATTGCTGACCCGTACTCTTGCTGTCCAGGAGTTGGTCACCGATACCGGCAAGGATGTGCTCAAGGTCATCACAGACTACGCGTATGCTTTAACTCTGCTGGATCGTTACGACCATGGCACGTTGATTGTTGAAGGCATCACCCGGAAGGCGCTTCATGTCATCGATTATGAAGAGGGTTTTCAGATCGTCAATGCCATGAAGGGAGAATTTAACGGCCTGTTTGGTATCGAAAAAGACCAGGGATTCAAGAGTGCCCTTGGGACTATATATCAGACCTTTGATGGCGAAGAACTCTACCCGAGTATTGAGGAAAAGGGGGCCAACCTCCTCTACTTCGTTGTCAAAAACCACGCTTTCAGTGATGGCAACAAACGGATTGCCGCCGCCCTTTTTATCTATTTCCTTGGCATGAACGCCATTCTCTATCGAGCTGATGGCAGCAAACGTCTGGCTGATAACGCCCTGGTGGCGTTGACCCTGCTGATTGCCGAAAGCAGGCCGGAGGAAAAAGAGACGATTGTTAAGGTGATTGTTAATCTGATAAACCGGAGCAATGACTAGATTTTGAATCTGGAGCAAGAATGTCCAACTTCACCTTCCTGAAAATGGACTGGCCTGACCTCTACGCAACTGCCCGCGAAGCCGATGAGAACGTCAACAGCGCCCTGCGGACCAGCTGCTTCTACGCCCGGCACTAAGGAATATCGCGAAGAAATGGACTCTGCCGATCAGGGTCTGGAAAGCTGCCATGAATCGGTTTTCCATTCTTTTTGAAGACAGAATGCCGAATTTTTAAAACCACAACCCAGAACCATTTACACAAAACTATTTACAGGCCCCATAAATTGGCTAGAACGCCTTTGATTTCAGGTCTTGCGTTTTGTCAGACTGTTTTCTGAACCCATGAATTTGTGCTTCGAGTTTCCTTTGAGCCAGCCATACCAGCGAATATGAGATTGAGGTTACATTTTCTGGCTTACCATCGAAAGACATGACAACTGAAACGGCATCTCTTGTATCTTTATTAACATCCCAAACATAGAAATTGCCTGCCGATTCCAGCAGTGAAAGGATACCCGCCATGCCCGCCACAATCCGTTCCGTCTGCCCTTATGACTGCCCCGATGCCTGCGGCCTTCTGGTCACCGTTGAAAACGGCCGCGCCACCGCCGTTGCCGGCGATCCGGAGCATCCGGTCACGCGGGGTCTGCTCTGCCCCAAGATGGCCCATTATGAACAGACGGTTCACTCTCCCCGGCGGTTGACGACACCGCTGCTGCGGGTCGGGCCCAAAGGAGCGGGGGAGTTCGAACCGGTTTCCTGGGAGCGTGCGATCGAACTCATCTCTTCGCGCTGGCGGGGCATCATCGCCGATCATGGTGCGGAAGCTATCCTCCCCTATTCATACGCCGGCACCATGGGGCTGGTGCAGCGAAATGCCGGGCATGCCTTTTTCCATAAACTCGGCGCATCGCGACTGGAGCGCACCATCTGCTCGCCGGCCAAGGATTCCGGCTGGACCGCACTTATGGGGAACACTCCGGGCATGGATCCGGCTGAGGCCGAGGAAAGTGACCTGGTGATTCTGTGGGGGATCAATGCCGCTGCTACCAGCATTCACGTCATGCGCGATGCCCAGGCGGCGCGCCGGCGTGGTGCCCGGCTCTGGGCGGTGGATACCTACCGCACGCCGACCTGCGACGCCGCCGATGAAGCGTTTCTGGTTCGGCCGGGCGGTGACGGTGCCCTGGCGCTGGGGATGCTCCATGTCATTAACCGGGATAATTTGCTCGACCGGGACTTCATCTCCGCCAACGTGCTTGGTTTCGACGAACTGGCGGCACAGGTGCTGCCGGACTGTTCCCCATCCCGAATGGCGGATATCTGCGGACTGCCGGCCGATGTCATCGAGCGGATGGCGCGGGAGTACGCCCGGGCCCGGGCTCCCTTCATCCGGCTCGGGAGCGGCCTGACCCGCTACGGCAACGGCGCCATGACCGTGCGTACCATCAGTTGTCTGCCGGCCGCCGTCGGCGCCTGGTCCACACGTGGCGGGGGGATTTCCCTCGGTACCTCCACCGGGGGAGCGTTCCCGCTTGAGGCGGTGACGCGGGAGGATTTCATCACAACACCGACGCGGCTGGTCAGCATGAACCAACTGGGGGGGGCGCTGACTGAATTGAGCGAACCGCCGGTCATGTCCCTGTACGTGTACCACTCCAACCCGGCGGCCATCGCTCCGGATCAGAATGCGGTCATTCGGGGGCTTGAACGGGAGGATCTGTTCACGGTCGTCCATGAGCGCTTCCTGACCGATACCGCCCGGTATGCCGACATCGTTCTGCCGGCTACCTCTTCTCTGGAACATCCGGATCTGTACCGCTGCTATGGCAGCTATCATGCCCAACGCTGCACAGCCGCCATCGCTCCGGTGGGAGAAGCGAAAAGCAATTGGCAGCTGTTCAGTCTGCTGGCGGACGGAATGGGGTGGAATGAACCGTTTTTCCGCCTGACGGCGGAGGAGCTGATTGAGCAGCTGCTGGCGGGAGAAAATCTCTGGCGGAGCGTCACCGTAACGGAACGGCTGCGTCGGGGTGAACCGGTCATTCTGACTCCGCCGACGGAGCCAAAGCGGGAGTGGCTGACCCCTTCGGGGCGGATCGAAATTCTGAACGAACTGCATGATGAGCCGCTGCCGCGTCTGCTCCCGACTCATGCGGCGGATGACGGGTATCCGTTGCGTCTGCAGCCGGCGGTTACGCCATATGCACTCAATTCAAGCTTTTACGAGCAGGATGATCTCCGTGGGAAACAGCGCTGTATGGAATTGTTGATGAACCGGGCCGACGCCGAAGCGCGCGATCTGAAGGATGGGGAAACCGTTACGGCCGGTAATGATCAGGGGGCGGTTCGTTTCACTCTAAAAATTTCCGGACGGGTGCCGGCGGGAACAGTGGTTACCGAAGGGGTCTGGTGGCGGGAATTCATTCCGGGCGATCGCGGGGTCAATGCTCTGACGTCGCAGCGTCTGACCGACGGCGGGCGGGGGAGTACTCTGTATGATGTGACGGTGGAGGTGCGGGGGGAGGCTATATAAGGGTGACAGTGCCGATGTTTTCCATCCCCAGCACCACTGCAACTGCTTGATAAATCCGCCCCATGGCATCATTGTCAAGGCGCAGTAGAGGCCCTTCGACCAGGCGTCTGTTATCAATAGCGCGGAGTTGATCAATAAGCAGGTCCGACTCGCAATCAAGGCTGTCGCGGGGAGGGATGCGCAGGCGGAGAGGTTCGGCATTCTCGACAAGGTTGGTTGTGAGGGGGATGACCAGTGTCGAGGGGTGACCGGAATCAAGGAGTGCCTGATTCTGCACAATCAAAACCGGTCTGGTTTTGCCCGGTTCGGTGCCCCGCCCTGGGTTGAGGTTGGCCAGCCAGACTTCGCCCTGGTTACGCATGGGGGGCGTCCTCGAGTTGATCAAATTCGGCATTCACCAGCATACTCTCACCCCTGACCTTGAGGCTGGCCTCCATGAGCTGCGTTCGGCGGCGTTGTGCCACCACCGAGGCGTTCATCTGCTCCAGTGCCCTGCGCACATAAACTGCTCTGGGAATATGCATTTCATCGGCATACAGATCAATATCGTGTAACAGTTCATCGGGAAGCCGCAATGATAATGTAGTCATTTTGTACCCCATTGTGTAATTCATATTGCAATACTATCAAGCACACAAACCAATGTCAATATTGTAGTGGCATTTTATCAACTTCACACCACGCCAGGGCCGCCGCGCCGAGAACCGCTCCGTTTCCTTCCTGCAGTTCTGAACGGCACAGTTTGATCGCTCCCTTGTATGATACGAACAGGAACTCTTCCATATAGCGCCGGGCCGGCTCGAGCAGCAGGTCTCCCGCAGCGGCCAGTCCGCCGGAAAGAAAAATCGCTTCCGGAGCGGTGTGGGCTACGGCATCGGCCAGCTTCATCCCCAGAATCCGGGCCGTTGTATCAAACGCCGCCAGCGCGATCACATCCCCCCCGCACGCCGCTTCATACACCTGTTTCGAGGTCAACTGGTTGAAACTCAGATCCCGCAGGGGGCTCGGCTCGCGCCGCTGTGCCAGCAGTTCGCAGGCGGTGCGGCAAAGGCCGGTAGCGGAAACGTAGGTTTCCAGGCATCCCCGCTTTCCGCAGGCGCAGCTGCGCCCGTCAGGATCGACGGTCGTGTGCCCCAGTTCTCCGGCAGATCCGCCGGCACCGTACAACAGCTCGCCGTTGACGATGAGACCGCTCCCCAGGCCGGTGCCCAGTGTGATGACGAGGGCATGGTCCATGCCACGGGCGCCGCCGAACTGCAGTTCTCCAAGTGCGGCGGCGTTGGCGTCATTGGTGATGGCGGTCGGCACGTCATAGCGCTGCCGGAACAGCGCCACCAGATTGGTTGATGCCCCCCAGTTGAGGTTAGGCGGGTTTTCCACCGTCCCCCGCTGGTAACAGGCGTTGGGGGCGCCGACGCCGATTCCGGCAATAGTTGTGTGTGGTGGAAGTGCTGCGAGCAGAGTGGCGACGGCGTCGCACAGGCGGTCCACCAGAATGTGACCCGGCTGGTCCGAGTGGGTGGCGAGGGTCGCTTCCCCCAGTACCCCCCCGGTGCGGTCAACGAGGGCCAATGAAGTGGTGGTTCCGCCGATATCTATTCCGATTACACAGGTGGTTTGCATGGCTGCTCCTCAGGACGTTTTCTATAAGTGATGAATAACAGCTACATGACTGTCAGGCTGTACCCCTTTTTTTCCAGGTATCCGACGATCTCTCTAATATGCTCATAGCCGCGTGTTTCCAGTTCCAGTGACACGTCCGTCCTGCCGATGGCCAGGGATTTGGAACGTCGGTCGTGGGTGATGTGGAAAATGTTGGCGCGGGTGGCGGCAATATTCTCCGCCAGAGTCGCCAGTGCGCCCGGATGGTCATCCAGTTCGACAATCAGTTTGAGGTAGCGCCCACCGGCAATGAGCCCCCGCTCCACCACCTGGGCAATGGTTTTGACATCAATATTGCCGCCGGACAGCAGACAGACGGTTTTCCCTTCCAGCTCCGGTATCCGCCGGTTCAGAACCGCTGCCAGAGTGACAGCTCCCGCCCCTTCCACCAGCATCTTGGTTTTTTCCAGCAGCGATACGATTGCCAGGGCGATATCTTCCTCTTCCACCTGAACGATCTCATCCACCAGCTCGCAGATGACCGGAACGGTCTTCGAGCCGGGGAGTTTGACAGCGATACCGTCCGCCAGCGTGACCCGCACCGGCTGCTCCGTCGGTTCGCCGGCGGCAAAGGAGGCGGACATGGAGGGTGCGGCGACCGATTCCACTCCGATGATCCGCACATGGGGGGCCCGCTCACGCAGTGCCGCTGCCATACCGGCGATCAGGCCGCCGCCACCGACCGGTATGATGATGTTGCGCAGGTCGGGCAGTTCTTCCAGTATCTCCAGCGCGATGGTTCCCTGCCCCGCCATGACCAGCTCATCGTTGAACGGATGTACGAATAGTGCCCCGCTTCTCTGTTGTTCCGCTATCGCCGCAGCGCACGCTTCATCAAAGTTCCGGCCGGTCAGTACGACTTCTGCGCCGTAATCGCGTGTTGCCTGAACTTTCTGGGGAGGGGTGATCTCCGGCATGTACACGGTTGCGGTGACGCTCAACAGGTCGGCGGAAAAGGCGACCCCCTGGGCATGGTTGCCGGCCGATGCGGTTATGACGCCGTTATTGAGCATTTCGCGCGGCTGGGAGGTCATGAAATTGAGCGCTCCCCTGATCTTGAAGGAGCCGGTCCGCTGCAGGTTTTCGCATTTGAAATAGAGCGGGACGCCGGTCTGCTCGCTGTAATGGTGCGAATAGATCAGCTCGCTGCGCCGGACGCGTTTTTTGAGGCGATCATAGGCATCGGATATCAGATCGGTAAGCTCCATGGGGGTGCTCCTTGCAAAATTATGCGCAATACTAACAGATGGGATACCACCGGTCAAACATACTTGGCAAGCGGCCGGTTTGCTGATAGAGTCTGGCACCACTTTTTCAGGAGGAATCATGGAGCCGATTCATCACAAACTTATTATTCTCGGCGCAGGCCCGGCCGGCTATACGGCGGCGGTCTACGCTGCACGCGCCAATCTTGACCCGGTGGTGATCACCGGACTGCAGCCGGGCGGACAGCTGATGACAACCACTGAAGTTGATAACTGGCCGGGAGACCACGCGGGGGTTGAAGGGCCGGATCTGATGGAGCGGATGCGGCTTCATGCCGAACGCTTCAACACGCAGATGATTTCCGACCATATCATGCGGACCGATCTGAAACAGAAACCGTTTCTGCTGGTTGGTGATTCGGCCAGCTACAGCTGCGATGCCCTGATTATCGCCACCGGTGCATCGGCCAAGTATCTCGGGTTGCCGTCGGAAACCGCGTTCAAGGGGAAGGGCGTTTCCGCCTGCGCCACCTGTGACGGGTTCTTTTACCGCGGCAAGGATGTGGCGGTGATCGGCGGGGGGAGTACGGCTGTTGAGGAGGCTCTCTATCTGTCGAATATCGCCCGTCACGTGACGGTGGTTCATCGCCGTGAGGAATTCCGGGCCGAAAAGGTGCTTGCCGACCGGTTGATCGAGAAGACCAAGGGGGGGAACGTTACCATCGAGTGGAATCACCAGCTTGACGAGGTTCTCGGTGATGCGGGGGGAGTAACTGGTATGCGCATCCGTCACCGGAGCGGCTCCACCAAGGAGGTGGCACTGCACGGTATTTTTGTTGCCATCGGGCACTCGCCCAATACGACAATTTTTGAGGGGCAGCTTGAGATGCTGGACGGCTACATCCGCACAAAATGCGGCGGGCTTGAGGGTAACGTGACCGCCACCAGTGTCACGGGGGTCTTTGCCGCCGGGGATGTACAGGACTTCACGTACCGTCAGGCCATTACGTCAGCCGGCAGCGGCTGCATGGCGGCCAAGGATGCTGAACGTTATCTGGAAACATTGAAGGCATAGGGGAACACTATGGCAGAGGCGCCCGACGACCTTGAAAAACTCCTGCTGGATGTGCGCAAAACCATCAGTGATAACAAGGTGTTTATGGAACGGCTGGTGGATGAAGCGCTCGAAACGGATCCTGAACCAGAGGATGATCTGGACGGCGACCCGGGTGAGGGGGATTTTGAAGAGTTGTAAAAAACAATATTGACCGCGTACAAGAAAAGCCCCCCAATCTGTTGGGAGGCTTTTCTTGTTTTTACGATGTATTCTCACTCTTGATTGCGGGTCAGTGCTTCTTTTGCTCCTGCTTGCCCTTGCCTTCGGCAGTGACATCATGGCCGCCCACGGAGTGGCAGTCACTGCAGTTGGTTTTATACAGTTCGTTCCCGATATCAACCGGATGAACGAATTCGGTCACACGCTTTCCGGCCGGGATGTTCTCCTGAATCTGCCCAAGGACATCGTGGCAGAGTTTGCAATCCTTGGAGATGATCTTGCCTTCGGCAGACTTGTGCTTGCCGTCGTGGCAGCGGAAGCAGCCGGGGGTGTAGAAGTGGCCGATGTAGTTTGGATAGGTGCTCCATTTTACTTTCATCGCCGGGAAATAGTTCTGCGAATAAATTTCTTTCACGCGTTCAATGGCCTGGTTGATGGCAGCGCCCTTATCCTTCGCAACGTTAGGGTAGTTCTTGGCGTAATAGGCCGGAATCTCTTTGGTGATGGTGGCAAAGGCCTCTTCTTTGTTTTTATAGGGCCGCTCAAGTATTTCGACGGCGACTTTCTTGACATACGGCAGCGACCGGTCGACACGATTTGAGATAAAGCTCAAGTCCATCTCTTCGCCGGGCGAATGATAAATATGGGTCGGACGGTTGTGGCAGTCGGTGCAGTCCATGAGCCGCTTGTTCCCTTTTGCAATCTCGTCTTTAGTAAGTGGTTTTTCTGACGTTGTGAACTCCGTCACTTTGCCGTCCTTACCCTTGACAGCGATATAGGGGATATCAACCCTTTTCTTGTCGCGGGCAATGAAAGTTACTTCTTTGCCGATATGCCAATGGATGCCGTTGGCGTTCTTTGATGCCGGGTTGGCTCCGATATGAATCAGCATGTCGATCTGACGGGGTGTGTTCTGCTCGTTCGGTGCGTAATGGTTGAAGATTTTCTGCCGGCCGACATAAAACTTTTCCGGCCAGTGGCAATGCTCACAGGTTTCCCGAGCGGGGCGGAGGTTGTCAATGGGGGTTTCAATGGTTTCCGGGTAGGTTTTGAACGCAACGGCATACAGCTGGCGCATACCGGAAATTTTAGCTTTTACATACCAGGCGGCGCCGGGGCCGACGTGGCACTCTACGCACTTGACCTTGGCGTGTGGCGAGTTGCTCCAGGCGGTGTGCTCAGGCTCCATTACCACATGGCAGACTTCACCGCAGAAGGTGGTCGATTCGGTGAATTCGAAGCCTTTGATGGAGGCGATGGCGACGATAACAACGAACACGACGCTGGCAGCAATAAAAAAGAGAAACATGTGCCGCCGTGCAGGAATATTCAGGTCAAGGCGGGGGAACTGCGGTATTTCCTCCTCAAGTGACGCCATCCCTTCAATAACCGATTTCCGCCTTTCGTTGCGTACCCGCCAGGCTCCGAAGGGGACCAGCAGCAAGCCGAAAATCAGCATACCCGGGAACATGAAGTAGGTCATGAGCCCCAGATAGGCGTGCTCTACGCCGGTAATCGCCTCAAATGCGAAGAATACAACGATGAGTGCGGCTGCGGTTACCGCCAGGAGCATCCCGATGAGACTGATCAGGTTCCAGGCATACCCTGCTGTTTTACGAATGGCCATGATTTCTCCTTACACAAAAATATAATTGCCCGATTAATGCCGTTGCAAGAGGGGTTCCGAAGAATAAGAAGCGACATAAATACTCCAAAGACAGCGTTTTTGTCAAAAAAAATATCGTATACCGGTGAATCAGTGGAGGTTCAGCTGTTGGCAGGGTAAGGCATATGGATAGTTGTTAGGAGGGAAGAAGGGCAAAAAATGAAAAGGGGCGGCGCTGAAACGCGCTGCCCCTTTTTAGATCGAACAGGTTTCGGGAACGTTACTTTTTGTGGCAATCCTTGCAGCCGGTTGGCCCTTTTTTGCCTTCTGTGTGGCACCCTTTGCAGGTTTTGTGAGCCCAATCTTTACTGAAGCCGCCTTCAATCTTACCAGGAGTTTTTTCATGGCATTTTTTACAGTTTTTCAACATATCCTGGTGCTTTTTGTGCGGGAAAGTCACTTTGCCCATCTTGGGTGCGGCGAACTCAATCACATCTCCGGCGAAGGCTGTTGCTGAAAAAGCAACAACTACAAGTAGTGCTACAACGGTTTTTTTCATGTTTTGACTCCTTCTTGTTTTGTGTGTGAATTAATGTAACGGCATTTTAAATAGTGTAAATCAGTCCAAAATGTCAATCCTATTTTTTGTGGTGGGTAAAAACGTAGCCGGGCGGAGCTATTTTTTGCTGTGGCATATATTGCAATTATCTGGGTCCTTGACGGAAAAGGCTCTGGTACCGTTATGGCACTTGCCGCAATATTTGCCGGCGGTAATATCAGCCATCTTCATAACGGTGGACCCTTTCTTCATTTTAAAGATCTTTGAATGGCACTCAAGGCATTTAACGCCTGCATCCATGTGGTTTTTTCCATCGAAGACAACTTTTCCCATGGGCGTTTCCCATGTGACAGTCTTCCCGGGCTGTATTGCCTGTGCATTACTCACGAACATACCACCAGCCAACATCACCATAATCACTGTCAAACGGTTCATGCACCACCTCCATTAAATTAACGTGCAAACGGCCCTGCGTGCCATTTCAGTACACGTCATAATGCTTTTTTCTGAAAGAATCAACTGTTTTGAAACAATAAAATGTTTCCGGCCACTGTTGCTGTGCGGGGTGACGCTAAATACCCTCAAAAAAAATGTACGTAATAAAACAGTTTTTTTATTGACAAGCTGCCGAGGTTTTAATATTACTTCAGTCGTTCTTATGGTGAAAAGATGATAATCGTAACAAGCAAACATACTGCAGTAATCTTTTGCACAGAAGTTCATGCTGGCGGTACCCCAATCAAATGATATTGAGGTTGCGATGAAAACACGGAGCTTAGCTCGTACCATGCTGGTTCTCGTTGCCCTGCTTTCGGTGCAGTGTCTGTCTGCTGCCCGGAGTGAGGCTGCCAGGGTCAAGGAATTTGACCGTTCAGGGAAGCTTGTTGTTGTGGAAAAAACGGGTGCTGATCTGATGCCCGCATACAACATAAAAAACAAGCAACCGGAAAATATTTATCCGGTGCCACGCCCCCCTTTTTCTGAGGGAGTTTTCCCTTGTTCCCAGTGTCACTCCTACATGAAGCCGAATCCGAAACGGCGGGTTCTGACCGACTACCATGAGGAAATCGTGTTGCACCACGCCGAAGGGCAGCGCTGGTGCACGGATTGCCACAACTTGTTGAACCGTGACAAGCTGCGCCTTGTTTCCGGGGAATTGATCGATTTTTCCGAGTCCTACCGTTTGTGCGGTCAGTGTCACGGCGACAAATTCCGCGACTGGAAGGTCGGCGTCCACGGTAAACGGACCGGCAACTGGAACGGAGATAAGCAGTATCTGCTCTGCGTCCACTGCCACAACCCCCATGACCCGAAGTTCAAACCATTGAAGCCGCTGTCGCCGCCGGAACGTCCGGGCAGCGCACGCCACTGACCGTACCTTTACGTACCAGGAGCCTTGATCCATGTCAGATAACTGCAAATGCGATGAGCACGTCCAGCACAAGTCACGCCGCAAAGTACTAAAAAGCCTGGCTGCCGGTATCGGCCTGATAGCCCTGCCCGGTAGAGAGGCATCAGCCTCGGTCTGGGAGGAGTTTTTTCAGAAACACTTCCGGGAACTCTCCAAGGAAGAGCTCAAGCAGGTCATTACACGCCTTGAAAAAAAATACAGTCAGCAGTTCGGTAAGCAGGTCAACGTTAAGGCGACTCCGCCGATCGAGGGGGTTAAATACGGGTACGGCCTCGATCTTTCCCGCTGTATAGGCTGCCGACGCTGTGTGTACGCCTGTGTGGGGGAGAATAACCAGTCGCGTGATCCTCAGATTCACTGGATCAGGGTTATGCAGCTTGACAAGGAAAAAGGTGTCGACCTGTCCCATGCAGAACATTACTACAATCCGGCCACTGTCCCGGAAAAAGGGCATTTCTACATGCCGGTCCAGTGCCAGCAGTGCGAGAAGCCTCCCTGCACCAAAGTCTGCCCGGTGCAGGCTACCTGGAAAGAAAACGACGGGATTGTTGTCATCGATTACAACTGGTGCATCGGCTGCCGCTACTGCATGGCGGCCTGTCCATACGGCGCTCGCCACTTCAACTGGGGCAAGCCGGGGCTTCCGGCCAAGGATGTGAATACAAACACCCATTATCTGGGTAACCGCCCCCGTCCCAAGGGAGTAGTGGAGAAATGCACCTTCTGCATCCAGCGGACCAGGGAGCAACCGGGCCGCTACCCGGCATGCGAAGAGATCTGCCCGGTCGGTGCCCGCAAGTTCGGCAATCTGCTCGATCCGGAGAGTGAAATCCGCTACCTGATTGAAAACAAGCGGGTCTTTATCTTCAAGGAAGATCTCAATACGCAACCCAAATTCTTCTACTTCTACGCGACGTAACCCGTCCGCAGGGAGCGACAATGAAAAATATCTGGCATTTTTTTACCGGCACTCTGATGCTGGTCTCCAAGGGGAGCAAGGCCTACTACGGCTGGGTTCTCGTTCTGCTGACCCTGATGGCGATCGGTGCCGCGGCCTACTTCCAGCAGATGAATGAGGGTCTGATCGTTACCAACATGCGTGATCAGGTCTCCTGGGGTTTTTACATTTCCAACTTCACGTTTCTGGTCGGGGTGGCTGCTGCTGCGGTACTGCTTGTTATCCCTGCCTATGTGTACCATTGGAAGCCGATCAAGGAGATCGCCGTACTTGGAGAACTGTTGGCGGTGTCGGCGATTGTCATGTGCCTGCTCTTCGTTACGGCCGACCTCGGCCATCCGGAACGTTTCTGGCACCTTATCCCAAAGATAGGACGGCTTAATTTCCCCCAGTCGCTGCTGGCATGGGATGTGGTGGTGCTGAACACCTACCTCATCCTCAACCTGACAATAGCGGTCTACATCCTTTACAGCCTGTATTACAAGCGCACACCGAATAAGAGCTTCACTACGCCGCTGCTGCTGCTGTCGATTCCGTCTGCAATCTCGATTCACACGGTAACCGCATTTTTGTACAACGGCCTTGGCGCACGGCCATTCTGGAACTCCTCCATTCTGGTACCCCGTTTTCTCGCCTCCGCCTTCTGTTCCGGGCCGGCCTTCATGATCATCATCTTCTTTCTGGTGCGTAAATACACCAAGTTCCGGATCGACGACAAAGCCATTCAGAAGGTGGCCGAACTGATTGCCTATGCGATGTTTGTCAACCTGCTCCTGCTGGGGGCGGAACTGTTCAAAGAATATTACACGGCGTCAGCCCATCTGGCACCGGTGCAATACCTCTTTCAGGGACTGCATGGCCATTCGGCGCTCGTACCCTGGATCTGGACAGCGATGGTTTTCAATATTACCGCCTTTTTTCTCTTTCTGGTTCCCGATACGCGCAGAAATAATGTGACCCTGATGATCGCCTGCATTCTGGTTTTTGTCGGGGTATATATTGAGAAGGGGATGGGGCTGGTTATCCCAGGATTTATTCCGGATGTGCTGCATGAAATCTACGAGTACTCACCAACAGGAGTTGAACTGTTGGTCTCTGTGGGTATCTGGGCCACCGGGCTGTTCGTGTTTACCATGTTGCTGAGGGTGGCGATCCCGATATTGAACGGCGACTTTCATGTTGCAGATGATGGTGTAGGATCGTATATCGGCGACCAGTTGTTCCTGGTCCAGCAGGAACCAGAAGACATGGCCAAACGGGACGATTCGGGAGATGAGTACGCCGACTGACCCTGATAGCCACTATCGTCCAATCATTTAATTACTTACACCATTGGCCGAGTCTCAAAGAGGAGGCTCGGCCAATGCCCTGTTACACATCAAGCGTCAAAAAGGAGTGAGAGTGAAAAGTCATGTCTGGCGACCGCTGTACGTGGTCATTGCGTTAGTCGTTGGGTTACTGGTCTTCCGGTTCTTCTACGTGCCCCATGATTTCAGTTCCGGGAAACGAGGGTTCATGTATTCCTTCCACCGTATGTCAAATGAGGCGGAGTGGAAACAGCAGCCGGCAAAATACGGCACCACCGGTCGTGAAAGAATGCACGAGTACTGCAGTGCCTGCCATGGCGCGGTGGTTAAGGTGCGCTCGGAAAACCTTCACGGCATAATCCCCTGTGAAGATTGCCACGGGCCGGCCATGAACCACCCGGAAGCGCCTGAAAAGCTGAACATTGACCGGAGCCGTGAGCTCTGCCTGCGCTGCCATACGAACCTCCCCTATACGACGAGTGAACGTAAACGTATCCCCGGTATTGACCCAAAAGGACATAACCCCGGCGAGCAGTGCGTCAAATGTCACAACCCTCACAATCCGAAACTGGAGGATATGAAATAATGGATCGACGTGACTTTCTGAAAAAATGTGTAATGGTCGTTGCAGGTGCTTCAATCCCGCTCTCGGCCCTGACGCTGGTAGACCCCAGAAAGGTTCTGGCGGCCAACCCTGATATCCAGTGGGCTTTTCTGGTCGATACCAACAAGTGTGTCGGTTGCGGCTTCTGCGTCAAGGCGTGCAAGACTGAAAATGATATACCCTTTGATGCCAACGTTACCCGGACATGGGTGGAACGGTACGTGTACACCAAGGACGACCGCAGGTATGTGGATAGTCCCAAGGGTGCGCTCAATGGTTTTACCGAGTCACGCATCGACCTTGGCAAGGGGGAATTCAAGGAAATTGATCCCAAAAATGTCGGTAAAGCGTTCTTTGTGCCGAAGCTCTGCAACCATTGCACGACGCCTCCCTGCACCCAGGTCTGCCCGGTCGGGGCAACCTACAAGACCGATGACGGTGTCGTACTCGTCGACCGGAAATGGTGTATCGGGTGTGGCTACTGCATTATGGCCTGCCCGTACGCAGCCCGTTTCTTCCACCCGGTACTCAAGGTTGCCGACAAGTGCACCTTCTGCTACCACCGTCTCAGCAAAGGGCTTCAGTCGGCCTGTGTCAATGCCTGCCCCTTCGGCGCACGCAGAATGGGAAACATTCACGATCCCAACGACCCGATTACCCAGATCATCATGAACGAGCGGGTCGGGGTTCTTAAGGATGAGTTTGGAACAAAGCCCCAGGCCTTTTACATCGGTCTTGCCCAGGAGGTGCGTTAGTCATGGTAGAGCAAATCGCACAACACGCTATGGAAGTCCATGGGGAAGCCTGGACAATCAAAGAACTTTTTACCCTGCCGAACGAATATATCTACTGGTCAATCCAGATCGTCATGTATCCGTTTATGACCGGCCTGGTGGCCGGGGCGTTTGTCCTCTCGTCCCTCTACCATGTCTTCGGGGTTGAAAAACTGAAGGAAATTGCACGGTTTTCGCTGGTATTCTCCTTTGCCCTGCTTCCGGTCGCCATGATGCCACTGATGCTGCATCTGCAGCAACCACTGCGCGGCATACATGTCATGTTGACGCCCCATTTCACTTCGGCAATTGCCGCTTTCGGCATCGTCTTCAGCACCTACGGCTGCATTGTGGCAACCGAACTCTGGCTGGTTTACCGTAAGCATTTTGTCCAGTCAGCGCTTGAACTAAAAGCCAAGAAGAATCCCGGTCTGGTTGATAAATTCCGCTGTCTGGTGTTCACCGCCCTGACTCTCGGAGCATGGGACATAAGCCATGAAGCCATTGAAAAGGATCACAAGGCGTGCAAGATCATGGCTGGTATCGGTATCCCGGTGGCCTGCTTTCTGCACGGCTATGCAGGCTTCATCTTCGGTTCGGTCAAGGCGAACGCACTGTGGATGACCCCGCTCATGCCGGTTATTTTTATCTGCTCTGCGGTTGTTTCCGGAGTCGCCCTCTGTATTCTCAGCTATGTGGTGGTTCAGGAGTTCCGTAAATTTCTGGCTAAGCGGAAGTTGGCACGCTGGGCTAACGATACCGACGCACCGACTGTGGAGGAGCTTGAAGGGGCCAAGCATATGGAGGTCATGCTCTCTTCCAACTACCTGCTCTACTTCATGATCGCCGCTCTGACCCTGGAAATCCTCGACCTGATATTTCGTGGTTATACGCAGGTCAAGTCGTGGGACATCCTGCGTGAGGTCATCATGGAGCGCGACTTCGTGAAAATCTTTGTCATGCAGTACGGAATCGGCAATGTGTTGCCGTTCCTGATGATGGCGCTACCGGGTCGCACGGTGCGTCGCACCACAATTGCCACGGTTCTGGTTTTGTTCGGCGTTTTCATGATGCGTTACAATGTTGTTATCGGCGGTCAGGCGTTTTCACTTAGTTTTGCCGGCTTCATGGATTACCATCTGCCGATAATCCCGCACAACCTTGAGACATTCAAAGAGGGTCTGGGTGGAGCCGTGACAGTCATCGCAACGCCATTTATACTCTTCTATTTCATCAACAAATTTCTTCCGGCCTTCCTCAAGGAAGAGTCATCGCATTGAGTTATTTCTTGCAGAACATGCGGAAATGCACATAACGTCAGGAATATGGGTAGAAGGCCGGCTGTAAAAAGCCGGCCTTTACTGTAAGGGGGTTCGCACTATGTCAACGGAAGACCACACTCTTGAGGATAGGGAAAAGGAACTTGCTAACCGGATACAGATGCTGGAAAAGCAGCTGGACCGCCTCAGTTCGCGCATCAGTGACGAGCCTGCCCCTCCGGCCGCAGAAGCGGTACCCAAACCGGAACCACCTCGTGCCAAGGTCTATTCAGAAGAGGATATGCCTGAACTCTCGGAAGAGGTGCTCGGCTGGGCCACCAGGAATGCGGTTCTGCCGAGGCTTGCAACGGTCTGCTTTCTCATGGTTATTGCGCTTATCCTCCGGACCATTACCGACAGCGGTCTTGTCGGCAAACTGCCCGGATCAGGCATCGGCATGGGATACGCGGCAGCACTGATGATCTTCGCCTGGTACAAGTATGCCAAAGAAAGTCCGCTTGCCCCGGTTTTTGCTGCCTGCGGCGTTGTGCTCATGTCGTCGATCGTGGTGGAAACGCACGCCCATTTTAAATCTCTCCCGCTGGTGCCGGCATATCTGACGCTGATGGCAACCGGTTTTGCCATGGCATTTATGAGCCGCCGTTTCAACGCCTTTGTCCCGATTTCCGTCGGGGTACTCGGCATGTGTTTTGCCGGAGCGGCCATTGATTATCCGCATCCATTTTTTCCCTACCTATCACTGGTACTGTTCACCGCCAACGTACTCGGTTACTTTGCGGCACAACTGAAACGCTGCTCCTGGCTCCGCTGGTCGGTGCTGATTGTTACAATGCTCATGATTCTCATGTGGGGCATCAGGTTGGCCCTTCTGTTGCCCAAAGGAGAAGCGATACCTCCTGAACTTGCTGCAACCTGGTTCCTCCCGGTGCTGGCACTGTTTTTCCTCTGTTTTATCGTCCTGTCGCTGTTTGGCATCATTAGCGGCGGTGATCGTAAAATATCCAGATTCGATTTCAGTCTGCCGACCCTTAACGTCCTCTGGGCATTTACCCTGGCCAACCACGTGGCCGGAGCAGCGCACATGAACGTCAAGCTTCTCGGCGTAATCGGGCTGCTTGGAGCTGTTGTCCTCCTGTGCATGACATTCTGGTGCGCACGCCGCGGTGTTGAAGGAGCACCCGGTACCAACACCTTCGCTTTCGCCGGCGGCACTCTTCTCGCTCTGGCACTGCCGGCGGCAACAGGTGCCTTTGCTATCTCACTGCCGGTTATATCGCTGGTGGCCATCACCATGGCAATTATTTCCCGTGTCTGGGAGAACGGCGGCTTACGGGCTACCTCCTACCTGATGAATATTTACGCCTGCGTTGCGCTTGCACTGATGCTGCGCGGCGACGGTTCGGGGGCGACGGACCCGCTCAATATGCTCCCCGCAGGCCTTCTGGCGTTCATCTCCATATATCATTACCAGTGGTGCCGGTGGTGGCCTGCCCCGGAGAAATCAGCCCTTTTTGATACCTTTGACCGCAATGACCGGAGTGCCGCCCTGCTGCTGCTGGGGGGGCTGGCCAGTGGTTTCTTCATGGTCAGGATCGGGCTTTCTCAGGCGATGCAGTACATACCACAACAGATGCAGCGGGATACATTCAGCTCAGGCCAGTCGGTACTTATCAACGTAGCAGCCATCGTCCTTATTGTGATCGCCTACCTGCGGCGGGACAAGGAGCTGCGCAATGTGGCCGTTCTGGTTACGGTCGTCGGAGCAGTAAAAGTATTTCTATACGATCTGCTTGGCGTTCACGGTCTGCCGCTTGTGTTCAGTATTTTCTCCTTCGGGACGGCTGCTGCCATTGAGTCAATTGCCCTGAGTAAATGGCAGAAGCAGACGCCAAAAGCAGACAAGGAAGTGGAGGAGGAAGTGTAGTGCGGTCCCAGGAAATGCAGATTCTGGGAGGTTCAGCCGAAAAGGTCGCGCCACACGTCAGTGCAGAAAAAGCATGTTGACCCTGAGAACGTAACTACTGAAAAGCTGTTCAACACGGAGGCACAGAGGGCACAGAGAAAACCTTAAAGAGAAGCGAGCCGTTAGCTAAAACAAAGCCAGTTCGTATGGTTCACGAAAAAAAGGATGCCGCATACCGGCATCCTTTTTTTATTCAAGGGGTGCAGAGAGGGGGGGTGAGTCCCCTCTCTTTATTCAGTCCAGCGGATCAGTGCCCGCCTCCTCCCAGGAAGGCCAGGATCATCAGCAGCAGCAGGCCGATACCGATCAAGAGGGCGGTAAAGCCAAAGCCTTTTAAGAGGAAGTCATACACAACACCACTGGTTTTCTTGCAGGCGAATGTTTCAGTGATGCCCTCTTCTTCATAGCGTTTCCACTGGTCGCCTCGTTCTTCAATCATCTCTTCCTTGGCGATCTGACCATTGAAAATGACGAAGTCCATGGGGAACTTCTCGGGGCGGCCGTGGGTGTTGAAGAAGTGCACCGAGAAGATGAAGCCGGTGGCCAGAAGCGCTTCGTCGGAGTGTACAATGGTGGCGACGTTAAACGCCCACCCCGGCAGGAAAAGTCCGAAAAATTCGGGGAACCAGAGCATCAGGCCGGAGCCGCCGATGGCGAACATACCCCAGAAGACGGCAACGAAGTCAAATTTCTCCCAGTAGGTCCAGCGCTCGAAGGTCGGCTTCGGGCCTTTGAAAAGGAACCATCTGACCATGAAGAAAACGTCCTTAATATCACGCAGATTGAAGCAGAGTGAATCCGGGCCGAACAGTCGTTGTAGCGGATTCCCTTTGATGTCCTTTCTGATGAAGAGGAAATTGATGCTCATGACAAGAGCCATTCCGAAATAGACGAATGTGATTGCAGCACCGACGCGATGCAACAGAGCAGCATTTGCTGCACCACCGTAAACCTTCATAAGTGCTATGGCCCATCCCTGGGTACAGAACTTCAACGGCAGGCCGGTCATTGAAAGAATCAGGAAGCTGGTGATAACGAGCAGGTGCATGAAGATGTGCACCCGGTTGAAACGCCGGTACTGTTTGTGAGCTTCGGGAACAACGTGATGATGGGTACCTGCGGGAGTAACATGCTCGTGCAAACCGGCGGCAAGATGGTCAGCTTTCTCCCGATTTTCAACAAAACCGCGGAACATCCAGAGCAGTGTGTGAATCCAGAAAACGGCAAACGTGGAAACAAGCAGGCCGGTCATGGCGATAAAGGTGTAGTACAGGATCGGATAATTATGGCGATCCGTCATCTCGCCATGGGCATAATACTGGGCGAAGAGCGGCGTTGCCTTGGGATGGCACG
Source organism: uncultured Geobacteraceae bacterium (assembly GCA_903852495.1). Classification (GTDB taxonomy): domain Bacteria; phylum Desulfobacterota; class Desulfuromonadia; order Geobacterales; family Pseudopelobacteraceae; genus JACRCG01. The sequence continues at coordinate 26,080 of CAINRC010000116.1, forward strand.
GTGTACACTGTTTCACCATATTTGCCGGGTTAATACTGGACTGAGGATCGGCTTTCGGCAGGACCGAGTGGGCGGTGTGGCAGTCTGCGCAGCCGGCGACCTTGTCCGGGAAGCCGAGACGGTAATTTTTGCCGTGGTAGCTTTCCATGTAGGATTTGACCGCCACGTTGGTGACCTTGTTTTTGGCCATCAGTTTTTCGTCACTGTGACACTTCAGGCAGACTTTGGTGTGGAACTCACGTCCCTTGTGATCCTTTCCGCCGGCCAATTTGTCAATGGCGTGGAGGTTATGACAGTCGTGGCAGGCGGCCGAATCCATGTTGCCGGCGGCAACACCCTTGCCGTGGACCGACTTCTGGTAAACCGCTTCCTTATCGTGGCACTGGATACATTTGGCGACAGCAACGCGCTTGTCATTTTTCCAGTACTTGTGGGTATGGAGATCCGTGTGGCACTGGGCGCAGGTGACCCCTTTCTCCGCATGCACACTGGCGTAATGTTCAGAGTTCTGCTTTTTGTGGCACCGCTCGCACTGAACCTTTTGTACCTTGATCTCTTTACGCATGTGCTTGGCAAGGTCCACAATATCCACATGACAGCTGGTACAGGCGTTCTTGCCATGGACAGACGCGGCAAAATCATGGATGGACATTTTGTTGCTGTGGCACCCGAGGCAGGTGGCCGGGTCAATGGCCATACCCTGTTCGGCGTGTGCGGGGAGGGCACAGACAACTGCCAGGAATGTCAGTATGATGAATCGGTAAAGGGGTGAAGACATAGACGAAATCCTCCAGGATCGATTGTATTTAAACTTTAGACAGAGCCGTGAAGCGGGCCCACTGGTACAGAGTTAACAGGAGACCGATGGTGGTGCCCGGCTCTGGGATGGGTCTGTGACGAGAACCGCTGCCGGGGCTTGAGCGCATTCACGGGTACGGGTCACAAAGCAGGAGGAGGGGGATAACAGGACAGCCGACGGGAAAAAATTCAGAGCGTCCTGATGTATAAGATTAAGATGAAACGCTTCAGGAATGGCGTGCAGGGAATCTTTGATACTATGGTCTGACGTGAATTGGTGATGGTATTGTAGAGCGAGGGTTACCTGCAGGAGTATGAATAACGCCTGCGTAACAAGTAACTTTCTGCCTCCTGTCGAGCGTTTCTGCATAGTGTTAGTCCTTCATTGCCGCACTGCAACGGCCCATTGTCTGGCACAAACGGAGGAAAAACCCAAATCATTTTGTTGTATACACGAAGTCCATTCAGAATAGCAATGAAATTGAATACAGTATACACAGGAACTGCTATCCCTGCCCCCAGTGGAGCAGATTCCCCTGCCCTTTTACACATGAAAAAAGGGGCAACAGACCTCGTCTGCAACCCCTTTTATTATCTTAAGCTATCGAGACATACGGTGCGTGTCTAATGGGTCTACATTTTGTGACATTTACTGCAATCGTCCTGAACCGGGAAGGCATCCTTTCCTTTGTTGTGACAGGCGCCGCACGATTTTCCCGACTCCATCTGGGCCATGGTCGCCTTCAGGGCACCGGCTTTGTAGGGGAAAATCTTTGTGTGGCAATCGGCGCATTTGTATGACTGGAGATGGAACTCGTGGCTGAACGCGGCCTCCCCGGCAGACGTGTTGAACATGATTTTGCCAGGTTTCAAACCCTTGTGGCATTTGGCGCAATCGCCGGAAGAGGCGAAAGCATCCTTACCGTTATGGCAAACGCCGCAGGAAGTGCCCTTTTCCATATCAACCATGGTGCTTTTGCCGACAACGGATTTGAAAGGGAAAATTTTGGTATGGCACTCTTTGCAGCTGTACGCCTGGGTATGGATAGCGTGGCTGAAGGTTGCCGGTGCTATTCCTTTCAGGGCAAAGGTGACTTCCGCCGGTTTAAGCCCCTTGTGGCAGCGGTCACAGTTTGCTGTAACGGCAAATGTGCGTTTGCCATTGTGGCAGGCACCGCAGGTGCGCCCTTTTTCCATTTCTGCCATTGTTACCGCTTTATCCTTGCCGGTTATGACTTTGCCGTTGTGGCACCCTTTGCAGGCGCCGCCTGTTTTGGCGATATGCAGTGAATGGCTGAACTGGGTGGTGCCGAGACCTTTTACGGCATAGGTAATATCACGCGGTTTGCCGATGTGGCAGCGGGAACAATCTTTCTCGCTGGCAACACTGAACGCTTTCACCCCGCTATGGCATGCACCGCACGACTTGGTTTTTTCCATCTCGGCCATGGTGGAGCGTTTTTTATTTCTCAGGTTATAGATAGCATCGTGGCATATCTTGCAGTTGTTGTTATACTTTTTCAGGTGAAAATCGTGGCTGAATACGACGGAGTCGGCATTTTTAAAGTTGAACTTGATGTCTTTGGTTTCGGCCGCGCCGGCGCAGACGACTGAAAACATGCATAGTGCACAGGCCAACAATAAAATTCTCTTCAACATAGGGACCGCTCCTCTGTAACAGTGTATAAGTGCTATTAAACCGCGCCACTATACAGAGAGCGGCAGGTATCGTCAATTGCAAATTATACCGGTTATTGCGGGAAATTCTCTACGGCCATTCCCCCTTTGGCTGCGGACATTGCTGAATCTTGACTTTATCACCTCCTTTTGTTAGCTTCACAGCGCCCGAAGAACCATAATTTACCTGCACCGGAGTTGTTCGCCATGCATAAAAAACTCTTTATTCCCGGACCGGTTGAGGTTCATCCCGATATTCTGAAAGCCATGGCCTTGCCAATGATAGGGCACAGGATGAAGGAGTATGCAGAACTGCATGGTCGGGTCACCACCGGTTTGAAAAAGCTGATGTTCACCGAAGAAAAGGTTTTCCTGGCGACATCGAGCGCCTTCGGAGTCATGGAAGGGGCCATCCGCAATCTGGTCGGGAAGCGCTGCGCCAATTTCTGCAACGGTGCCTTTTCTGATAAATGGCATGATGTCACCCTGCGCTGCGGCAAGCAGGCCGATGCCATCCGCTTCGACTGGGGAACCCCGGTTACCCCCGAGGCGGTTGAGAAAGCTCTCGCCACGGGGAAATACGACAGTATGACCATGATCCACAACGAAACCTCCACCGGGGTGATGTCACCCCTGCCGGAGATCGCTGCCGTCATGCAGAAATTTCCAGAGGTCATGTTTATCGTCGATACGGTATCGTCCATGAGTGCCCTCAAGATTCCGGTTGCGGAGTTTGGCATCGACAGCTGCATCTTCGGTGTGCAGAAGGCGTTTGCCCTGCCGCCCGGCCTTGCGGTTTTTTCGGCCAGTGAAAAGGCGCTCCAGCGGGCAGCAGGCATGGAAGGGCGCGGCTACTATTTTGATTTTGTGGAGTTCGCAGCCAACGATGCCAAAGACAACACGCCTTCAACTCCGTGCATCTCCCTGATCTATGCGCTGGATTGCCAGCTGCAGCGGATGTTTGCCGAAGGGTTGGAGAAGCGCTGGGCACGTCACGAGGACCTTGCGGGGTATGTGCGCGGCTGGTTGACAGAGCGCGGATTTGCTTCGTTTCCGGCGGATGCCTACCGTTCGCAGACATTAACCTGTAGTCGCAACAGCCGCGGCATCGATCTGGCGTCTTTGAAAAAAAGGCTGGGCGAGGCGGGCTTTGCCTTTGATGACGGGTACGGCAAAATCAAGGGAGAAACTTTCCGTATCGCCCATATGGGTGATATGACGCGAGCCGACCTTGATGAACTATTTACTGCGATGATAACGATTATGCCGGAGCTGGCACGCGGGGTTTGAGGCGGGCTTTATGAAGGAAAACAGGGTGGGGCGGGCATGAAAGCCCGCCCCGGCTGCTTTTACTCTTTTTCGAAAACGTCCTTACCGGCGCCGCAGAGTGGGCAGCTCCAATCGTCAGGCAGATCTTCGAATGATGTGCCTGCTGCGATTCCACGATCCGGATCGCCAACGGCGGGGTCATACACATACTGACAGATAGTACAGATCCAACGTTCCATAAGGTAGTGCTCCTTTACAGGTTTTAAGTCCAGCGGATACACTGGACGGGACAGCCGTCAATTGCGCTCTGAATTTCCGTTTCAGAGGCTCCGGCAGGGTCAAAACATTCAGATTTGCCGGAACTGTCAAATCTGAATGCTGTCGGGCAGACCGAGATGCAAAGACCGCAGCTGATACAGTTTTCTGATTCAACAACCGCTATTCTCATGGGCTTGCTCTCCATATACGTACTGCTAGTTTCCGGGACAGTGTAGCATGTATGCGGGGGATGTCAATAATCTGTACCACCCCGACACCGTCTGGGTGCCGCGTAATCCGGGTTTATACAAAAACGAGAGGTGTTATGATATTTGAGTCACTTGCCGTAGGTCCGCTGGAGGTTAACTGTTATATTGTCGCCTGCGAAAAAAGTCGCGAAGGCATCGTGGTTGATCCGGGGGGTGATGTGGACCAGATTGTCAGCCTGGTTCAGAAGCACCAGTTGAAGATCGGCACGATTATTAATACCCACGGTCACTTTGACCACCTGGGGGGAAACCGCCAGGCCCTTGCTGCCTTTGGTGCCAAACTATTAATCCACCAGGAGGATGCGCCGATGTTGAGCCGTTCGGCCGAGGTCGCCCGCAGGTATGGGCTGCAGGGGGAAAATTCCCCTGAGGCGGACGCCTATCTGGTGGACGGGATGGATTTTTCCTTTGGCGAATGTCATCTGAAGGTGCTTCATACTCCCGGCCACACACAAGGAGGGTGCTGTCTTTATTTTGCGGAAGATCGGCACGTGATTACCGGCGATACCCTTTTTGCTGATTCAATCGGGCGCACCGACTTGCCGGGAGGCTCACACGAACAACTCCTGGAATCTATCCGCACCAAGCTGTTCACCCTGCCGGACGATGTGATTGCCCATCCGGGGCATGGTCCCGACACCACAATCGGTCACGAAAAACGTTGCAATCCCTATTTCTGAGGCGGGCTACCATATGCTCAACAATAAAAAAATAATTCTGGGTGTGTGCGGCGGGATCGCTGCCTATAAGGCGATTGAGTTGCTGCGCCTGCTGACCAAGGCCGGGGCTGAAGTTCATGTCATCATGACACGTGCCGCTCAAGAGTTTATCACGCCGCTGACCTTTCAGACCCTTTCCTCTAACCCCGTGCACACTGAACTGTTCAATCTGATTGCCGAGCGGGAGATCGGCCACATTGCGCTTGCCGACCGGGCCGACCTGCTCATTGTTGCTCCTGCCACGGCAAATGTTATCGGGAAAATTGCCGCCGGTATTGCCGACGACATGCTCACTACGACGGTCATGGCCACCAAAGCTCCGGTGCTGTTCGCCCCGGCCATGAACGTTAATATGTTTACCAATCCGATCTACCAGGAAAACGAACAGAAGCTGCGGCGTTTTGGGTACCTGTTCGAAGCCCCTGTCAGCGGCACTCTTGCCTGCGGCTGGGAAGGTGCCGGAAAGCTGGCAGCGCCGGAAACAATCTTTGAGAGTGCGGTTGCGGCTTTAACGGAAAAAACCCTGACCGGGCGGACGATACTGATCACGGCAGGGCCAACACGCGAGGAGATTGACCCGGTCCGTTACATCAGTAACCACTCGTCAGGCAAGATGGGCTATGCCCTGGCACGTGCGGCGCGGCGGCGTGGTGCGAATGTGCTCCTGATCAGCGGGCCGACCGCCCTAGCCGCTCCGGATGGGGTAACCGTTGTCAATGTTACCACTGCCGGCGAGATGCAGCATGAAGTCATGGCGCGGGTGGCCGGGTGCGACGCGGTTATCAAGGCGGCGGCGGTGGCTGATTATCGTCCGCTGGTGAGAAACAGTGTAAAAATCAAGAAAAAAGCCGATTCAATCACGATGGATCTGGTGAAAAATCCGGATATTCTGGCCGGACTCGGAGAAATGGTACGGCGGCCGTTTTTGGTCGGCTTTGCAGCAGAGACCGATGCACTGTCTGAAAATGCGGTGAAGAAGCTGAACGAAAAGAATCTGGATATGATTGTAGCCAACAATGTAACCCAGCCTGACGCCGGATTTAACGTGGATACGAATCGGGCGCTGCTGTTTTTCAGGGATGGCAGCAGCAGCGAGTGCGGGCTGATGTCAAAGGAACAGCTGGCCGGCACAATCCTTGACCACCTTGCCCGGCACCTGACGGGGCGTTAAGCGGCCCGGCCATCATATATGTCTTGACTTGACTGTTTGAAAGTACTACGTTTTTCTCGCTAATAACCCCTGTGGAGGTATCATTCGTGGCCATAATTCTTGGCGCCGGTATTGTTGTTAAACTTGTCCTTTTACTGCTGCTGTCATTTTCGGTAATTTCCTGGGCAATCATCCTGTTCAAATTTTTTCAGGTTCAGCGTGCGAAGAGTGAATCAGAGCGATTCATGGATTTTTTCTGGAAATCCAAGCGCTTTGACTCCATCGCATCGCAGGTTGACCGCTTTGCCAATTCCCCGCTGACGGTACTGTTCAACGAGGGATATAGCGAGCTGAAAAAAGTTGTCGATAGTGACAGTAAAAGTGACGGCAGTGCTCTCAGCACGGATCTGGGGGGGGTAGAAAACGTTTCCCGCGCCCTGCGGCGGGCCACCAACTCCGAGATTACCCGCCTCGAAAAGTATCTGACCTTTCTTGCTACAACCGGCTCCACATCCCCGTTCATCGGACTGTTCGGCACCGTGTGGGGCATAATGACCTCCTTTGAAGGAATCGGTAAAACCGGGTCCGCTTCGCTGGCGGTTGTTGCCCCAGGTATTGCCGAGGCGTTGATTGCCACCGCAATCGGTCTGGTGGCCGCCATACCCGCCGTTATGGCCTACAACCACTTCCAGCATAAAATCCGCGTACTGATAAACGAAATGGACAGCTTCTCCACCGAGTTTCTCAATATCGTGCAGCGAAATATCGCGGGGAAATAGACCATGGCCATGGGGGGACAAAATAATAATCGTGGCGCGATGTCTGAAATTAACGTCACGCCGCTGGTTGATGTCATGCTGGTACTTCTGGTTATTTTCATGGTGACAGCACCGATGATGCAGCAGGGGGTGCAGGTCAATCTGCCAAAGGCTGACACGAAAGCCATGACTCCTGCTGAGGAAGCGGTGGTTGTCTCCGTCGATAAGTCCGGCAAGATTTTCATTGATAAAGATGAGGTCCCTGCGGGGGATCTGCGCCAGCGGCTTTCGATTATGTTTGCCAGCCGGGCGAAAAAAGAGGTGTTTTTGAAAGCTGACGCCGGAGTGCCGTATGGTGAGGTAGTACGAACCATGGCTGACATCAAGGGGGCCGGTATCGAGCGCCTTGGCATGGTGACGGAACCGGCCGGCAAATAATGAACTCGCGCACTGCAAGAATTGACACCGGTGTGAGTGTCAGTTTCATCGCTTCAGCCGTCATTCACCTGGCGGTTTTTTTATTGCTGGTATGGTGGGGGCGGCTGTTCCCGTATACCATGGCAGTGCAGGAAACGTATTATGTCGATGTGGTGACACTGCCGGTCGCTGCTCCCCAGTCAGGGGGCTCCGCGCCGCAACCCGGTGAAGCTGCAACGCCACCGCCTCCAGCTCCGGCACCGCCAATGACGGTGCCACGCCCGCCCAAGGCGTCTCCGGCCGTTATGGCAACGCCTGCCAAGCGGGCCACTCCTCAAGAAACGGCGGAAACTGAATCAGCATTTGCCCAGAGAATGGCAAATCTGGAACGGAACAGCGAAACCCGGCGCGAGGACGCAGTGCTGGAAAAATTACGGAATAAGGTGAAGGGGGCCAGCGCCCCCAGAGCAGGTACACCTGGAGCCACTGGTGCCGAGGCTGGCAGCCGCTATGCCGACTATGTTAAATCTCGCCTGGAAGATGCCTTGAAGATTACAAGCAGCTATACCACCAAAAGCCCTGAAGTGGCCGTACGATTGACCATCGCAGCTGACGGCAGGCTTGCACGGATAAAAATCGAACGCAGTAGCGGTGATGCTTCCTTTGAGCTGGCGGTCCGGAGGGCTATCGACCTAGCCAGCGAAAAATTTACAGCACCTCCGAACGGCGCCACCTTCGAAAACGGCTTTGTGTTCAAGCCAAAGGGCATCACTAATGGGCCTTCACGCTAACTCTACGGAAACTATATGAAAACTCTCCTGCTTATTCTGCTACTTGCTGTCCCTTCAGTTGTCCTGTCCGCCCAGAACGGCTATATTGAAGTTACCGCCCCCGGAAATCGTCAGCTTAAAATGGCTGTTGCCTCTCCCCGTTCAACGGATGGGCCGGCGAATCCGGAAACAGCCAGGCAGGTTTCGGATGTTATCGCCTATGATATGAACATGTCCGGTGTTGTCATTGCAGAAAGCCGGCTTCAGACCACCATCCTAAGCTCTGCACTTGGTGACGTTGATTTTATGTCGTGGCAGAGTGCCGGGTTCGACCTGCTGGTCAAAGGGGAATACAGCCTTAAAGAAGGGCGGCTTACGGTGGAATTCCGCCTTTTTGACGTCTTGAGCCGTAAGCAGATTACCGCAAAACGCTACCTCGGCACGGCAAAGGATCTCCGCCGCTTCAGCCACTCTTTTGCCGATGAAATTCTTGGTGCCATTACCGGCGAGAAGGGGGTATTCACGACCAGGATCGCCTACGTATCGGCTCAGACCGGCAATAAGGAAATCTACGTAATGGACTGGGACGGTTATAATCCGCTTCCGTTGACCAAAAACGGTGCCATCAACCTGAACCCTGATTTTTCCCCCGATGGCCGCGAAATCATTTTCACCTCATACAAACGGGGCAACCCGGATCTGTACCTGCGCTCCCTGTCCAATACGGCAGAGGTTGCCCTCTCGAACCGCAAAGGGCTCAATATGACCGGCAGCTGGTCTCCTGACGGCAGCAAAATTGCCCTGGCCCTCAGCAAGGATGGTGACGCGGAGATATACACCATCAATAAAGACGGCAGTCATCCGGTGCGCCTGACCGTCAATCCGGCACTGGATCTGTATCCGGCCTGGTCTCCTGACGGCAAGCGGATTGCTTTTGTCTCTGATCGTCTGGGCAAGCCGCAGATATTTATCATGAATGCCGACGGCGGAGAGGTCAGACGACTGACAACCTCCGGTAACTATAACGTTAATCCGCGCTGGTCTCCCAAGGGGGACAAGATCGCCTATTCACGCATGGGGGGCGGCGGTTTCAACATATTTACCATCGCTCCGGATGGTTCTGCTGATACTCAGATTACCAGTGACGGCAACAACGAAAACCCCTCCTGGTCCGCCGATGGCCGCTTTATCTGCTTCAGCTCGAAGCGAAGCGGCGGCGACGGGGTATATGTTGTGCGGGCTGACGGCACCGGACAGACAAAAGTTTCCAAGGGAGCGGGGGTGTACTTTCAGCCTGTCTGGTCCGCCCGTTGATGACGGGATGCGCGGTTTTTATATTAAGATGTTGCAAAACTAACGCTGTTATGTATAATCATCACACTGTTTAATAGTCCAAGGCGATGAGCCTTATTTTCTGCGGAACGGGAGTTATTTATGAAGAACAGAATGGTCGCATTGTTGGTTGGTATCAGTATGGCTGCATTATTTACCGGAGGCTGTGCAAACACTGAAGCGGTGAAAAAGGAAGAGGCGATAGCTCCGACGGTTGCCGTTGAAAAAGCTGAGCCTGCGAAACCGGCACAGCCGGCAGTGCAGCCTAAAGCGGTAGAACAGGTAAAACCGGCTGTCTCGACCCCAGCGGCACCTGCGGCTCCTACATCCGCCGCAGTGAGTAAATTCGAAACGATTTATTTCGATTTTGACAAATCGGATCTGCGTACAGATGCTCGCGATGTCCTTTCCAAAAATGCCGCAGCCATTCTGAAAGCTGCGGCAGGTACAAAGGTGCAGGTCGAAGGTCACTGTGATGAGCGCGGTTCTGCCGAATACAACCTGGCGCTGGGAGAGCGTCGCGCCAAGTCAGTCCAGAAGTATCTGACCACCTTGAATGTCAAGGCTGAAAACCTCTCCATCATCAGCTATGGCAAAGAAAAACCGGCTGTATCCGGGAGTGATGAGGCCGCCTGGTCTAAAAACAGACGCGCCGAGCTTGTGGTCGTAAAATAATTTCCACACTTTTTCTGTCGTTTATGACCACGCCGACTGTGTCCGCACAGACCCGGCGTGGTCTTTTGTTTTAATTTGTCCCGCCATTGATCTGTTCGTCCGCTACGTCCAGATTTCTATTTCCGCCCTTTCCGCCGTGTACACAGTTCTTGACAAAGTCCCTGTTTTCTGTGATAGTTTGCCCCCATTTTTCAATGGCTACGCCACATCTATCCAGCACGCGGAGACGATACATCATGGCTACAAAAACCAAAGAAACGAAAGAATCCGCGCCCAAAAAGGCTAAAGCTGCACCACCTGTACCAGCTGCAGATACCAAGGACGCTGAGAAAGTGAAAGCAAAAAAAGCTGCCGTGCCGAAACAGAAACCGAAGGCTGTAGCAGCGGTTCATCAACCCGTTGAGGTTTTGAATGCCCCTGCCGAGCCTAAACAGGTGGCAGAGCAGACTACTTCTGTTCAGTCTCAGGAAAAAAAATGGCAGGAAATCCGGATGATTCTTGAAAAACTGAAAGAAGATACGCTCCGGGAGATCAGAAAATCGGTCAAAAAGGGAACCGAGGCGGTCGCCGCTATTGAGCCGGGCGGGGATATTTATGATCAGGCGTCATCCGAGCGTGACCGGGAGTTGGGCCTGCTGCTTGGCGACCGGGAGCGGGAGAAGATTCATAGCATTGATGAAGCTCTGCTCCGCATTGATGATGGTGATTATGGTATTTGCGAAGAGTGTGATGAAGACATCCCGCTGGGGAGACTTAAGGCGATGCCGTTTACCCGTCACTGTGTGAAGTGCAAGTCCGACCTTGAGAAGTTGCAGGCTCAGACCAAGCGGGTGGAGGAAGAGCGGGCCTACCGTGAAATCCCTCTTGGTGCCGAAGACGAAGAATCTTAGGTCGCCTTGGTCCCGGACAACCGCATCAGAGTCCGGAGCACCAGGCTTCTCGTTACTACCATGGCGTCGTGAGGGCAGAGCTCTCGGCAGCACCAGCAGCGAATACAGCGCGCATTGTCAACAGACAGCGCGCTGTTTTGTATGGTAATTGCCTCTGGCGGGCAGGCATCGCGGCAGACACCGCACAGCACACAGACCTTCGGATCGGCCGCCGGGTAGGATGTGAGGTGATTCTTCAGTGTTTTAGCAAGAAATGAGGGGAGGCCGAACTGGACGTCCAGACCGGCGGGCAGCTTGAAACAGCCTTTAGAAACTGACTCTAACGGTTCGCCGCAGAGTTCAATATCTTGTATCATCGCTCCCGGAAGTCCCATTCTGACAGCCTCCTGCTCAATATGCAGCAAATCTGCCGGTATTCCTGCAAGCCTTCCAGCAATTACATCCACCGCCACCGGGTTCACACCGGCAATCAGCAGACCGAGTTTGACCGGATCGCCGCTTCCCGGCCCGTTCCCCTCCATTGCAACAATCGCATCGACAATATTCAGGGCAGGTTTCTTCAGCAAATAGATTTCAAGCAGGAGTCGGGCAAACATCTGCCGTGAACTGCCGGCCTTCAGATGCCATACCGCTTTCCCCGCCCCTACCACCGCCCCGAACAAATTCTTCACCGCGCAGGTCATGGTCATCATTTCATGGGTTTTAAGCTTTGGCAGGTTGATGATCGTGTCAGCTTCGTAATAGGCGCGAGCCAGTTGGATTGAGCGGAACGTACCGTTGCCCTGCACTTCTACCGCCTCGTTGAATTCAACCAGTTCAGCGCCGCTGTCAAGTGCTGCCGCGTAGATGCCGCTTTTCTCTGCAACCCGCTGGAAACTGCCGAACCCGGGACTGTCACCGATCATTGCGATGCCGCCCAACTCCACAACAAGTTCGGCAACGACCCTCACCAGAGCCGGGTGTGTCGTTACGGCACGGCCAGGATCTTTTGCTGACAGCATATTCGGTTTGATGAGAATCCGGTCTCCGCTGCGGACAAAGGCAGATATTCCGCCCAGCGGTTCTAACAACGAGATTACGTTGCGCCGCAGGCTAGCAAGACTGTAGTCGTCCGATTTCACAAGTGAAACAGTTTCCACAGCAAATCCTTTCACATCTGATGCTCACGGAATTGGGCACAAAAAAAGGGGAAGGCCGAAGCCTTCCCCACTGTATCACAAATTACGGATTATTAAAGCATCAGTGATCGATCGCTTTAGCCATGCCGAGACCGGTATTCTGGCGGACGTAGACTTCGTCGAACATCTCTTCAGCACGCTTGTTCGGGAACAGCAGTGCTCCGAAAATAGCTGCCAGGAAGCCGAGCGGGATGGAGATGATGCCCGGGTTTTTCAACTTCAGGATCGGTGCATCAAGGCCCATGATGGACTTGCCGTCTTTATTCTTTTCAAAGTCAACTTTTGCCTTGGCAAGAGCTTTTGCGTCCTTCTCTTCAAGGACAGCACCTGGAAGCAGAGCAGACTGCTTTTTCTCCATGGCGGTGATGATCTTCTGTGCGCCTGCAGCAACAACCTTCGGATAGGTCATGTTAGGCGAAACCATAACCAGGCCGATGGAGGCGACAGTACCAACTACCAGACCGGAGATAACGCCGGCGGTGTTGAATTTGCGCCAGAACAATGACAGCACGACAACCGGCAGGTTGCCGGAAGAAGCGACGGCAAAAGCCAAAGCAACAAGGTGGGCTACGTTGGCTTTTTCAGCAAGGAGGCCGATGCCGATGCCGACAGCACCAACAACCAGTGAAGTGATACGGGCAGCCATAACCTGCTCATGCTGGTCAGCGTGGCCGTCCTTGATAACGTTAACATAGATGTCGTGGGCAATAGCGGCCGAGGCAGCCAGAACCAGACCGGAAACAACCGCCAGAATAGTGGCGAAAGCAACTGAACAGAGGAATGCCAGGAAGAGATCGCCGAAAATCGGAGCGATATCGGCACCCAACTGCTGAGCGAGCATCAGGGTAGCCATGTTGCCGCCCGGATCAACAGAGATAATACCCTGTGGCGTCAGGTTGATAGCAGCACCGAAACCGAGCAGAGTTGTCAGAACGT
>CAINRC010000117.1 GCA_903852495.1 uncultured Geobacteraceae bacterium
GGATTATCAATCGACATAAAGGAGAAATATGGGCACAGAGTCAGGCAGGAAAAGGCGCAACATTTTATTTTACCATAAGAAGCGGTCAAGAGCTTTGATGAGCGTCTTGTCGTACACCACTCTGTAAGGGATAATGGAAACTATGTACAGGAAGGGTTTATTGATGCTGATACCACGACTTGCAGCATATATGATCATCACAACGAGTTTGACCGCTTGCAGCGGCTTGTCGACAGCTTCTCGCAGGGATACCAGCAACCAGAATCACATAGCACAGAAGGACGCGGGTGATAACCTCTGGAAGGAGAATAAAAGTTGGCTGCTTTCTAGCCTACCTAATGTGGACCCTCTTGTAGGGGATATCCTGTCAGCACTACAGGAAAATCCAGACGTTACATATTCGTGCCAGAATCTTTCCGAAACCGGCTGCGATAAACTGTTCAATCTCATACGCCAGAAGATGAGTCCATACAACCTGGTGCAACCGCCTGATGATTTCGGGCGTTTTGTACTTATAGATGGCGATGCTGGCTATGTTTTTCGGATGACTGACGGGACATTCTCCGGGATTGCCAACCTTTCCACAGCCATCTATTTCACCGTTTTTGATGTCCCGCTCAGACGAACCGATGAGCGGAGCTTTGCTTTTGTTGCCGACAATAAAAGTGACGTGGAAACCGTCTGGACAATGTATCGCGGCAATATATTGGATAAAGGCAGGAGTATCTCATCTCTGGGGGAATACACCCTCACGAGGGCCGAACTTGATGCCGCGGGCGTACCAGAACAGATTGACCACCTCACGCCGCAAGAACGCTCGGAGCGGGAACTGGCGAAGCAGGGCATGAATTGGCGCCGGAGAGCACAGATAAAGGCAATCGCGATGTGCAGCAGCAAATCGGAACCGGGGAATAGTTCCCGGAAGTCGGACGGACGTGGCGGCAAAGGTAAACACAACCGTATCACGTCTCCAGAGTCAGCAACTACGGGTTCATCCGCCGCAACTGCCACAACCATGGCGGAAGCGTTGCAAGGCAAAGCTCACCTGAATTGTAAGACCGGCTCGGGATCTGTTGTCACCGAGGATGGCATCGCCGCGGAAGTGTACAGATTGATCAAGAACAAAGAGGGCACTGACGCAATAATTTCAGCCACCGCCAAGGAAATTCCTGGTGGTGTCATCCGATACCGGTATCCTGCCGGGCAGGAAGGCCTCGATATTCTGAACCCTGATGCCGGCAAGGACATGATACTGCAAATCGAAACGATGGATGGCAGCAACAAGCTGAATCTCAATCTGCGCGCTGACACAGGCGTAACCTCCGGTTCTTTGACCCTGGCCGGAAACGGGAACCTCGGTTCCGGCAATCGCATCCGGGGCAACAATATTTCGAGCAATGAATTTGCCTCTCATTTCATTCGTGCCTACCGGGATTGTGCCATGAAAAACAGTCAAGGCATCTGCAAGAATATTCCAGATTTATTCATGAGTCTTCAGAACCCGCTTATTGCAGACGAATACATTCAGTATATTTCAGATCATTATCTTGGTGACACGGCAAAAGGGCTCTGAGGCGAAACCGGTCGCAATTCAAAAATCCACATTCACTCCATACTCTCTCCACATTGTTGGTGTACGTTGGTTCCATAACGTAACTATTCCAACAATGGTAGATGGCACTTGGGGGATGCCATGCAAGATTGATCGCAGAAGTATTGGCAGATACTCAATTCGGAGCTAGCAAATAAAACTAACTAACCAGATGTCATTTCAAAGGAGATACCAAGATGTTAAAGAATCGAAAAAACATGGCAAGATTTTTAGTAATGTGCTGTATCGCTGCATTAACAGCATTTGCCAGCATTGCGCAGGCAGATGGCGGGGGATGGGGTGGTGAGGATTGTGGTAATCACCAGCATCACAATTTCAAGAAATTTTCCAAAAAGCTTGGTCTTACTGACGCACAAAAGGCTCAGGCAAAGACAATTTTTGAAGGAAACAAGGACGTTGTAAAGCCGATTATTACAAACATGCGCGCCGAGCGGAAAAATCTCCAGGCATTGATGCATGCTGATACTATTGACGAAGCGGCAATCCGTGCCGAAACTGCCAAGATTGCTGTAATTCAGGCTGATCTCAATGTCAACAGGGCGAAGGTCGGGGCACAGTTCCGAGCTATCCTGACTCCTGCTCAGCTGGCTATTCTGAAGACCCTGCACCAGAAGAAATGCAACAATAAAACTGACGTAACCACAGCACCGGCCGAATAGACTTGTTTTGTTCAGTCGAGATCCCCCGTAATGGCATGGGTTTGCCTCCTTTACTGCCGAATATACGGGGTATGAAGACCTCCTGGAAATAGGGGGCCTTCATTTTCAAAAACTTTATTATTACCGGAGATACCTCTATGAAAGTTGAAGTGATCATGAGTCGTGGCAAAAAAGTAAGCAGATCATTTCTGGGGAACGCCTTTGAAGCCATAAAGGCATGCGGCATGCACGGAAAAGTTGTGGTGGTCAACGATATCCAGGCTATCTTAAAGTATGGTATAAAATCGACCCCGTCACTTGTTATTAACGGAGCTGTGGTGATTGCTGGCAACTTGCTGTCACAAGAGGAAATTATTAGTGCATTGCAACAGCACCTGTCATCATTTACATAGTAAAAGCCCCTGTGGCTTTCCGCAAGGATATCACTTGAAGTGTTGAAAACCGCTAACTACACGTTTTTTGTGTTTAGCGGTTTTCTTTCTATTTGCTGTTTTATTTATGGTTTAAGTTTTTCAAAACGTTAACCATCGGCTTAGGTTTTTCGCGGGGCCATATTTTACGTATGCATAACGTACTTCTATTTATGCGGGTAATTGTCATATGCTTAAATTAAATGGTGTTTTCATTATAAAAATTATCAGGATTTCTTCCTATCCAGACTACGATATTGAATGGCCTCGGCCAGATGCTGCTCGCTGATATTCTCCGAGTTTTCCAGATCAGCGATCGTTCTGGAAACTTTGAGAATCCGATTGTAAGAACGCGCAGAAAGGCCGAGGCGGTCGGTGACCAGTTCCAGCATCCGGTTGCCGGCGGCGTCAAGCTCACAATGCTTACGAATGTGACGTGGAGTCATGTGAGCGTTGCAGTGGACTTTGGCTCCTTTGAATCGCTCCAACTGAAGGTTGCGGCAAGCTTGCACCCTTGCAGCGATTGCAGATGAAGATTCACCATCGGTGCGGTCGACCAGTTCGCGATATTTAACTGCGGGTACTTCGATATGTAGGTCGATTCTGTCAAGCAAAGGACCCGATATCCGGGAGTGGTAGCGCTGAATCATGATAGGGGTGCAAGAGCAGGTGTGGAGCGGATCTCCAAGGAATCCGCAAACACAGGGGTGTGTGCACCTTTCTCTACTATTCTGACTCAAGCCGGCACTTGTTCTCAATCTACATTCCCCTCGAAAAACAGCATCTTCCCGGTTATCCAGAATTCCCCATTACCGTCGGCGAACACATCCGCAAGAAACGAATGGATCTTGGTCTCCTCCAAAGAGAAGTCGCCGAGATCATCGGCGTCACCGAATCCTCTGTCTGGAACTGGGAACATGGCACCGATCCAGAACTGCAATATAATCCAAGTATTATCAAATTTCTAGGTTATATTCCGTTCGACTGTCCAGATGACACCGTGGGGCGGCTTGCGTGGTACAAACGAGCAAGAGGAATGAATTTTGATGATCTTGGTGAAATAATGGGGAGGGATCAGGAACAACTTTCTGACTGGCTGACGGGGCGACATCATCCATTCAAGAAGAACCGGGAGAAGATCGAGCGATTTTTGGAGGAGCAGTTAACTATCCATCTGGTAAATTGAAATTGTTGGTCTTCCGGTGGGTGTACTGTCTTGGTGAAGGCCTAATTTCCCTGCTAACCATTTGAATACAGCAACTCTTTTTTTGTCTCGCTGAAAAGAGTTAAGCCAGATGCGACTGATTAGTTTATTTCTGATGTTTTTTTGCTATTCGCCTCTTTATCAGAAACTCTTGTGAAATTGTCACATTCAATTCAGATAACAATTTATATACACTGTAATAATCCATAAAAAAGTCATCAGTAGACTGCAATGTTGATATCTCTCTCAATATCTCACCGTGACATTGGCGGAGAGTTGCATGGCTTCCACAAGGGCACGGCAAGTGTCCACGATAATCACTTTCAGCTAAAATTCGAAGGAGTCCTAACACTTGTTCGCCAGAAGAAATATCAAATAGTTCCTGGTAATATTCAAGAAGTCCTTTACCCCCGTGTGACAATTCTCCAAAAGGCAACTCCCCGTATTTTGCCAAGTAATTGAATGCAAAAAAGAAAGGAATAACTGACCCTTCAACAAACCCGACAAGCGTCGGATGTCTCATATATGTTACCCTTACAGCTAATGGTGTTCCAAGGCAAAGTGTCCCGTCAGTGTTTGTATGAAACTCTTTTGTCAAGCCCGTGGTCTCTCTCACAACTGGATGAGTTTCTGGGTACATTGCAGACAGAATTAGTTCTATTTTTACATCTTCAATCTTAATCTCTACATTTTCAAATTTAGCTGAAGCGCACAATTCCCCTCTTACTACCCAATTTCCAAATACATTTTGACTGAGCTTCATAGCAGGGTACTTTGCCTGGAGATCCTGAAAGTGTTTTCGAATTATGTTTTCCTTCACATCCATTATCATCAATCAATATTTCCAAGGTCTATCAGGATTGCGGATTTCAATTCGTGCTGGTTGAATAGCAATACCAATGGCCGCTCCTACCACATTTTTTTCAGATTTCGCGAGAGCCTCATTTACAGCACGTGCTCCGAAGCGAGCCTTGAATTTCTCCTGAACTTTTTGTAGATCTCCTTCATTCAATGCTCTGAGAAGATCTTCAGACACTTGACGCAACCATGATTTGAATTTTATCTCGCGTTGAGGATGCTCTTGCCATTTGTCGGCAAAATTTTCCATTGGATTAACTGGGTTTGACACCCAAGAAATGCCATCACGCACTTCAATGTAATTAGGCATATTTTCTAGTAGATTCAGCAAGCTATCTACGATATCAGCTTCATTGTTGTAAGCATGTGCAGCGAGGGTAGTAATGATGATGGAAACAGGTTTGTCATTGCAATCCTTCACAAAAGTTATATCCCTGTGTCGCTTCAGTATTTGAACCGCCATCTGAAGTGGCGTCTTAACACGGTACTCGGGAACTTCTTCTATCGTTGAGGCTCGAATAGATTCAGACATTGATTTTCGTAATGCATCAAAACGGACTTTCATGCGGTTACGGAACCAGACTGCAAACCCTTTGGGATTGCTCCTTGGCCAGTCGTTATCAAGTTTGTCGTAGCAAGTTGTTGTTACATCTGTAATTGATATGGCATTGTCTGCCAGCGCTGGTGGTATACCCCTAGACACAAGTAATTTTTTGAACTCTACGTCTTCAGGAACTGCGGGTAGAATGTCCATATGGAATTGTGCGCCATCGGAGTAATTCAGGGTCCAGCATCTGCGACCCTCTTTGTCGAGCATTCTTGAGTAATCCACATTCTCTTTGAGACGGTCACCAATCATTTCCTTCAACTGCTGTTGCGAGACGAGCTCTTTTGAGATATCTAACTCGCAAACGAGATCAATATCGTATTCTTCTCGATCATCAAACGGCTTGACAACCGTTCCGAGATTGAAGGAGCCTTGAGGATATATCAGCGGGTAATAAGAAGAGAGAACCGACCCATCCTTCCCAAGCCATTGGCCGACAGCTTTATACCTTTCTTCTGTCTCAGCATGACGCGTGTCGGAAATATCAAGAGATTCTGCGAGATATGTCAAAAACTGGCCTAATTGTAATTTCACGCTTATTGTCATGATTTGACTCCTTCTTTGTGAAAGGGGATGTATGGATATTTTTTTTCTGCTAGGTGATCGAGGAATAGATCCTTGACTTGTGGTGCAACCTTGCGACTTTCGTGGGCGGCTTTGGCCTGCAGTTCATCTTCGGAAATTTTGTCGAGCTTGAAGAGGCCATCAGGTACCTTTGGGTCGACACGAAGCACATTATTCTTCCCTAAAAGGTGTAGTGCCAGAGTGTTTGCACCAATGGATTGTCCTCGGAGAATTACATTCACGGCCTCTTTTCGCCAATGCCACATCCCGCCGCGGTCGAGACACTTTGGCCTACATTTCGTTTCATCAGTCGTTCCGAGACTTAAGATGCGGATGGTATTTAATTGCACATCCAGCATGCTGGCAGCTTCCGCTACGGCAACCATGCAGGGGTTGTTCGCCCAGATGCCTCCGTCCACCAGTCTAAGATGATCTAGTTTTGTGAAAGAAGAAAAATACGTTGGAGCAGCGCTAGTCGCCATTGCTGCCTTCCATATGGGAACTTTATAGTCCCGCCTCAGCCGTTCGTGGTGTGGGGTTTTGAAAAGATAAACATCGTCCTCACCGATGTTATACGAAGGGATCACAACTCTTTTCTGTAACTCACCCATAAGCTTGTCGCCAAAGCAATCACGTAAGGACTTTTCTAGGTTGCTTGGGCAGAATTTGTTCTTAAGTAGATGTTTAAAATCAGCAAACCGTTTTTGAGGAAAAATATGTGGTCCCCGATCGACGTAAAAACGTACAATTTCTCTAGTGGACATACCTGATGCCAGTGCAAGTGCAATGATCCCGCCAGTTGAGGCTCCCGTGATGAGGTCAAAGTGATCTATTATCCTGATATTTAGGTCTTCTTCCAAATGCGCCAGGATGGCTGCAGAAAAAAGTCCTTTTATTCCACCTCCATCAAGGGAAAGAATCTGGAATCGATCACACATTAATGCCTCCTATTTCACGGTGTACTCTAAACAGTTTCCTTGCCTCACTAGCCGCGAGGGGGGTAAGGATCATTGCCATGGCTGTCGGCCTCAGAAAATCGTCCATTCTTGTTGTGGATAATTAATTCGGTTTCCTGATTTTGACTTATTCTTCGACCTTGCTCAATTGCCTCTTTTTTTGTCTCTGCGTGAACTGAAACTCTATCTGCCCCAGGTCGTTTAACATCCCATCCTCCTGTAGGATTTGGAACCACATGATGTTCTTTTCGTGACATAAATTTCTCCTTTTTATTTTGGGCTGAACAACAAACTATTATATGCTAACGTCAGCATACAGAGCTAACACATTGGGCAAAAAAAACTACAGCATCAATTGACTCGACTGAACTTCGGGAAACAACTCACCAATTCTAATCGAAGCAACGATCGGGTTAACGTCAAAGACATCAACTAACTCGTCAAGAGCGCTTCCCTGTAGGTCTCTATTAAATGTTTTAAGCCCAAGCAGGCCGCAACTCACCATGTATTTATCAAGGACCGTTAACACAAGAGGACGTGGCATCAACAAGGCACCTATTGCCTTATTGGCTTGAAATTCCCACCACTGGCCTGAATACTTTGAAGATTTAGCCGCATCAGGAATGTCTCTACAAAGAACAATAGGGCCGGTTGGCGTGTGCTCACCAAATAATAACTGGTCACTTGCAAAAGCAAATAGGTGTGTATGCAAAAGACCGTGTCCACCTTCATGTGCCAATGTTGATCGGATTCTTCTATCGTTTGTTGTAGAGCTTGCTTCATCAAGTGCTTGTGAGACGATGATTCCTTGAACACCGTTTTTCCCGAATTTGGCCATTCCTAAAACGCCAGGTCCCAGATCTTTATATTCAGTGGTTATGCTAAAACGCTTTTCAATAAATCTGTCTATCCGAATTGGCTTAGGACTATCAGGATATAGACTTACTTTGCGAAGGGCGTCAGAGCATATTCGCTCAATTTCGTCAGCAGTGTAATAAGGACGTTCAATAAAAGGCCCAGAATTACTCCGGTAAGTTCGCATTACGGCTTCCCTCTGTTTGGCCTTTGCTCTGCCAACTTTAAGATGTCTTCCGGGGTTACCTTTTTGTCAACCAGAGTCCTAAGGGCGAATCCAAAAGCGGGATCTGCCTGAGCAAGCCTTTTCAGTTCGTCGACAGGGGCACGGTTATCAAACTTTTGAAGGTCCTCCACTGAGATATCGAGAAGAGAAGCAATTTTTCCCAAGAGGGAGTCCGATGGATACCTATGACCGAGTTCAATGTCGGAAACATGTGCGGCAGAGGCTCCATCAAGTTTTTTAGCGAACTCACGAAGAGATATGTCTTTTTTCTCTCGCAGTTCTCGTATTTTTTCACCAAGGGTAGTGTACATGATGTAAGCATACAGTGCTGACACCACAGGTGTCAACTAAAAATAAACAAAAATAAATATCGATGATCTTGAAAATTCCATTTTGTGGTGAATATACCCTCACAAAGCCTTCTCTTGATAACAGGATCGTACTCCAAAAAATCCCTGCCATGATAACGACACGCCATTCGTAGTGGATTTGCAGTCCTAATAAGCAAGAAAAACAACTATCATAAATAAATTATAATATTTTGTTAGTGTAACCAGCGCAGTTCCGATATTGCCTTTAGGCAACAGTGACAATTCGATTATGCGCCACCAACCGTAATATCTTGAGATATGTTTTTTCTGCCATTGTACTGTATTTTCTTTGAATGCAATTCATGTGAACCCATAATTTCTGATGCAGCCAAATTTTTTATTAAACTTTTTGTTGACATTATCAAAATATATCTGTTACAAGGTGGAATATCATATTTTGAAAGCGGTTATATGCAATCAATGAACGCCACATATCCGATAAAATCATCCTTCGCACAACCACTGTGCGGTGGTATGCACAATTTTAACAGCGAGAGCTGGGATAATGGCATTTTTGCAGTTACAGAGTATTCCTCAAAAGAGGATTATATCGTGAGGTAAGGATTAGCGACGCATTTTGTGTGTTCATGAAACCCGACCCTCATTTGAGATGGCCGGGTTTTTTCGTTTATAGTGTAACAGAGTCAAAGTAAGCCTGATAAGTAAGACAACTGAATTATGTGTGCAGAGTGCGGGAAGGGCCGATCCCTCCGCAAACAGAACAAATATCAAAGAAGGGGAAAAACTTTCAAATGATTTTAAGACCACTATTTCCATGTTCCTGGCATACAGCATTATCAGAATGTGCACTCCAAGCGGAGACCAGTAAATCCATATTGTCACTGTATCGATTTAATGCCAGCCAATATGTAGGCGGAAGTCCAATACATAGTTAATCATCCTGAGAAGAGTGCCGTTCAAACACCCTCTAGTCAGATGATTAGGGGGTTTTTTAGTTTATATGTTGCTGATAAATAATACTTTTCATTTGAATACATATTTTGGGGCGTTGGGTGAATCGGCTAAACCGCACGGCTGTAACCCGTGAGCAGGCGCAAGTCTTCCAGGTTCGAATCCTGGGTGCCCCACCAGTAAATACGGAGAGTTGGCCTAACGGTAGGGAAATTGTTTGCTAAACAATCCGGGCCTAAAGCTCTGGGGGTTCAAGTCCCTCACTCTCCGCCATTTATGGTCAATTACAAATTAATTCAGGTTGCGCGGATGCATCAAAGGAGGCCCAGAGCATGCCTCGCCTGGATTAGAGATGGGTTAGTCCGCTGTAGATGA
>CAINRC010000118.1 GCA_903852495.1 uncultured Geobacteraceae bacterium
CATATTCACCAGTTTTTAATAATGTGTTTGTTCGATGTCGTAATTTTTGTATCGCATTTTGTAATTGGCTTTTAGACCCACTGGAATGATGTAAACCCCAAGAACATTGCCGACATGAACATTTAATAACGTTGTTCTTTCTTGCCATTTGAAGCTTCTCCTTAACTTAATAGAACCTCATATGACACCTCCTTTACAAATTCAAATCAAAATTGGTCAGAGCGGCTGGATTTGAACCAGCGACCACCTGCTCCCAAGGCAGGTGCGCTACCAGGCTGCGCTACTCACCGACGAAAGAGTGATTGTATAGCACGGCACCGGCACTGAAGCAAGACAATAATTATTTTTCCGAACTTTCCTTTTCCAGAGAAGTCCGCCACTCCTTCACCAGAGTTTCATAATTCAAATCGTAGTCTTTAAGCGCAGCCACGATTGACTCATCAAACGAAAGTCCCCCTCCCAGACCGGTCAAAATCTGTTTGACCCGGTGCCAACCGTATGTCTCAACCAGATAGTTAACCAGGGAATAGCTCTGCTGGTACGCCAGCGTTGCATTGGCAGTAGAAAAATCCTTGAAACTGGTTTCCAGCTTTTTGAATCCAACCAGCTTGCTTTTGTCGATTTTCGGCAACGCACGATTATACTGAGTGCGCCCGAACATTTCCGCTATCCCCTCGTTCAGCCAGAGTGGGCAGTTGCCGCGCGTCAACTCGAATACAACCACATGGGCGTACTCATGGAATAAAATACCCCGGATCCCCGGAGTTACCTCATTCATGGCACCAAACGGCAGGCGGATTTTTCCGTCATAAAATCCTCCCGACCAATCGGGGGAATCGGTGACGGTTTTGTAATCTGCCCGTTTGTAGATGCGCACCGGAATCCTGGCCTCCGGAAACAGTCCGAGTTCGGCGCCGATCACATTGGCGGCCGATTCCAGTACAGAGAGGATTGACCGCGCAAATGCGCTGTCAACCCCCGGATCGTATGTGAGATCAAAACGGGAACTGTGTCCGCGATCCATTCCGGACTCGACGGTATTTTCCTTGCGGGTTTTTACCAGGAGTTCGGCGATTTCCTTACGTCCGGGAGCGCGCTTGAGAGCCTGTTCCAGTAATTCCAGAGCATGTGGGATATGGTCGGTGTCAATCTCAACTAGCCCGAGAAAATACAGCACTTCCACCGAATCCGGTTTGATTGCCTTTGCCCGCTCAAGCTCGTACCGTGCCACATCATATTTTTTCAGATGGTAGTTGCAGATGCCGCGCATCAGAATAGTGCCGGAATCTTCCGGGTACAGCTCCAGAACCTTGTTGAAGCTCTCATCCGCCTGTTCAAAACGTTTCTGCTTGAATTGATGGTTGCCGAATGCCGCATAACCTTCGGCCAGACTTCGTTTAAAGGTGGGGTTGAAGGGGAAAAGCTGGTAGGCCTCACGAAGTTGTTCAATTCCCTTTTCGTACTCTCCACGCTGCAGCAACTCGCGGGCAGAGCCGACCTGCGCGGCCGTATTGCTGTCGACAGATCCGGCAATGACCGGTGACACTATCAGCAGCACGCCGACAACAGCGCGGAGCACCCAGGGTATTGATTTTTTCAGGGGATTCATTGACCGGCGAGAAAGGTGCGGATCGACGCCGTAATTCCGGCGCTGTCCAGACCGAGCATGGCTCGCTGTTCCTGCTGCTCCCCCTGGGGGATGTAGGAATCGGGATAGCCGAGACGGAGGACCTTGATTCCGCCCAGAGCGTGCTGTTCAAACAGTTCCAGAATTGCAGTACCGAAACCGCCCTGCAGGACATTTTCTTCAATCGTTATGACAACTTTGCATTTTTGTGCTTTTTCAAGAATCAACGCTTCGTCAAGCGGCTTCACAAAGCGGGCGTTGACGACGGTCAGGGCGATGCCTTCCGCATCCAGAACAGCAGCAGCTTCCAGTGCCGGGTTGACCATCGTGCCGAGGGCAAAGATCACGGCGCTGTCTCCATCCCGCAGCAGTTCGCCCCGGCCGATCGGAAGTATTTTGAGCGTTTGATCCAACGCCACCCCATACCCGTTGCCCCGGGGATAGCGGACCGCTGCCGGACTGCCCAGATTGATGGCGGTGGCCAGCATATGCTGAAGCTCGTTTTCGTCCTTGGGAGCCATCAGTGTCAGATTAGGCAGATGGCGCAGATAGGAAAGATCAAAGGCACCGTGATGGGTCGGGCCGTCACTGCCCACAACGCCACCCCGGTCGATGGCAAACGTGACCGGGAGGTTTTGCAGACAGACATCATGGCACACCTGATCGTAGGCCCGCTGCAGGAAGCTGGAGTAGACTGCAAACACCGGCCGGTAGCCACCGGCCGCTAAACCTGCGGCAAACGTAACGCCATGCTGTTCCGCTATGCCGACGTCAAAAAAGCGCTCAGGAAACTCTTTGGAGAACCCGGTCAGGCCGGTCCCGTCCGGCATTGCTGCGGTAATGGCCGTAATCCGGTCATCCTCAGCGGCCAGTTTACAGAGTGCGGCGCCAAAGACTGCGGTATAGGAGGCGGCTCCCCCCTTTCCTTTCAGTACCTTACCGGTCTCGACATCAAACGGCCCAACTCCGTGAAACAGGGACGGATTGTCTTCCGCCGGCTTGTAGCCTTTCCCTTTTGTCGTCAAAACATGAATAAGCACCGAGTTATCAAATTTTTTCACATTTTCAAGGGTTTCCATGAGTGCCGGAAGATCATGGCCGTCTATCGGTCCGATATACTCAAAGCCGAAGGCCTCGAACAGCATACCGGGGGTAAAAAGTCCTTTGAACGACTCCTCCATCTTCCGGGCCATGTGCAGAACCCCTTTGCCGACATCAAGACGTTTAAGGAAGGATTCGGTACTTTTCTTGAAACGATGGACAAACTCGCTTGATGCGGTGCGGGAAAGAAAGTTGGAAAGGGCACCGACATTTTCAGCTATGGACATCTCATTGTCGTTCAGGATTATGATCATGTCCTTGTTGAGGTGCCCGGCATGGTTGATCCCCTCATAGGCGATACCGCCGGTCATGGAGCCGTCGCCGATAACCGCCAGCACCTTGTTCCTGCGTCCATCCAGGTCGCGGGCGGCGGCAAAACCGGTAGCCGCCGAGATGGAGGTAGAGGAGTGACCCGCGTCAAAGATATCGTGCACAGATTCATGGCGTTTGGGAAACCCGCTGATCCCGTCAAGGGTACGGAGCGTGTCGAACCTGCCGAGCCGCCCGGTCAGCAGCTTGTGCGCATAGGCCTGGTGTCCCACATCCCACATGATCTTGTCCGTAGGAGTCGTAAAAACCCTGTGCAGGGCAATGGTTAACTCGACGACCCCGAGAGAGGGAGCCAGATGCCCGCCGTTGGCAGCGCAGGTTTGGATGATTATCCGGCGCAGATCCGCAGCAACTTCTGGCAGACGGGATGCGGGGAGCCGTTTAAGATCTTCCGGTGAATGTATTGATTCAAGAATTGACATACGTTTTTCCGTAATTTTCTGGTTTGAAATAATTTCAGTTTTTTCGCTGTACGATGTAGCGGGCAATTTCCCGTAACGGATCAGCTTCCACACCAAAGACAGCCAGTGCCCCCAGCGCTTCATCCATCATGAACTGCGCCTCTTCCTTTGCAGCAGCCAGACCGATCACCGCCGGATAGGTGGCCTTGCCGCGCGCTTCATCACTGCCGGCATCCTTGCCGATTTCTTCCGTAGTGCCTTCGATATCGAGAATATCGTCGGCAATCTGGAAGGCAAGTCCGGCTGCTTCACCATAGCGGGTAATCGCCGCCAGCTGATCGCCGACTGCGCCCCCTAACAGTGCTCCCGCCACGACCGACGCCTTGATGAGAGCTCCGGTTTTGTGGGTGTGAATGTACTGAACCGTCGCCAGATCAATATCTCCGCGCCCCTCACTCTCCATGTCGATCACCTGACCGCCGACCATGCCATAGGAACCGGCACAGGTTGCAATCTCATGGATTACCGCCAGAAGTGCTGACGACTCGCAGCCGCCGGCAAAGCGCGGGTCACTGACCAGCTTGAAAGCCTCCGTCAGCAGGGCGTCGCCGGCCAGAATAGCGATCGCCTCACCGAATACCTTGTGATTCGTCGGGTTGCCGCGCCGGAAATCATCGTCATCCATGGCAGGCAGGTCATCGTGAATCAACGAATAGGTATGAATCATCTCCATGGCACAGGCAGTAGGCACAGCACGACCGGTATCCCCGCCGACCGCCTGACAGGCAGCCAGCATCAGGATCGGGCGCACCCGTTTGCCGCCGGCGAAAATCGAATACCGCATAGCCTTGTGAACACTGTGCGGCAACTCGGTTTCCAGGGGTAAAAAAGTGTCCAGCGCCGCATCAATGCGGGCACACTGCTCTTTCAAATAGTTTTTCAGATCCATCCCCTGTTCCTTTTCTACTCAATTTTCCCCGGATTCAAAGGGTTCACGCTTCAGGGACCCGTCCTTCTGTTTCAGAAGCACCTCGACCCGCCGTTCGGCATCGTCAAGTCTGCCGGAGCAGAACGCCGCATGCTTCACTCCCTCTTCAAAAGCTTTCAGGGAGTCTTCCAGCGTCAGTGAACCGGTTTCTAGGCGCTTTACAATTTCTTCCAGTTTTTTCAGAGATGCTTCAAATTTATCAATAGCCATGGTTGATATCTCGCTTTACGGGTTGTGATTTTATACGGATATGGGAACGTGCGTCAAGCTTTGCCGGTTTCAAGCGATTCTACCCGGCAGCTGACCCGCCCCTTGTGGAGTCTCAATAGCACCTGTTCGCCGATTGCCAGCACAGCGGCGTCGGTGACCACCGTACCGTCATCTCCGCGTGCTGCTATGGCATACCCCCGGGCAAGTGTCTTGAGGGGAGAAAGAACCTCAAGGCGCGCGGCATTGTCGCCGAACAGCTGGCGGATTATCTCCAGACGCTGCACCAGCGAATGCTCCGCCCGTGCCGTCAATAGCGCCAAGCGCTGCCGCAGGGCAGTGATCCGTACGGCCGGATCATTATGCTGCAGTTCCCCATTCAAGCGCGCAAACCGGTCGCGGCGACGGGCAACAGCCACACTCAGCCCCAGTTCGAGCCTCCCGGACAGGTCGTCCAGCCGCTGGGCCAGATGCCCCAGCATTGTACGCGGATCGTGCAAAGCCCTGCGCAGCCCTTCAACGCGACCGTCGTATGCGGCCAGCAGACTTTCCAGCGATCTCTGCAAACGGTGTGACAAAGCGTCTATCTGACCACGAAGCTCTTCGGCACTGGCAATTATCAGCTCAGCAGCAGCAGATGGTGTCGGAGCCCGCAGGTCCGCCACAAAATCGCAGATTGTCCAGTCTGTTTCATGACCGACGGCCGAAACAACCGGGATTTTCGAGCGGTACACCGCGCGGGCCACAATCTCCTCGTTAAAAGCCCACAGATCCTCCAGTGAGCCGCCGCCCCGACCGACAATAAGGACATCCACCGCCGCCAGCCGGTTCATTTCGTCAATCGCCCGCGCAATTTCAAGTGCAGCACCTTCCCCCTGCACACGCACCGGGTAGAGCAGCACCTCCAGCGAAGCAAAACGCCGCTTCAGCACCGTCAGAATATCGTGGACAGCAGCACCGGTCGAAGAGGTAATAACGCCAAGCCGACGAGGGAAACGGGGCAGAGAGATTTTGTGCGTCTCGGCAAAAAGTCCCTCGCGGCCCAGTTTTTCCTTCAACTGCACGAATGCCGTCTGTAGGGCACCGATACCGGCCGGCTCCGCATATTCCGTGATCAGCTGATATTCACCGCGCTGGTCATACACGGAAATACGGCCTCGGGTAATCAGCGCCATGCCGTCAGTCAGCCTGAACTTGAGATTTTTTACCGCCCCCTTGAACATCACGCAGCGCAATTGGGCACCAGCGTCCTTGAGCGTGAAATAGCAGTGACCGGAGGAAGGGTAGGATACATTTGAAACCTCCCCCTGCACCCAGAGCTGCTCAAAGTTTTCCTCAAGCACCCCGCGAAGGAGAGATGTCAGACGACTGACGGTAAGAATTGTTTTTTCAGAGAAAATATCCAAATTGAGAACTCACCGGGAATGGTTTTCTGGTTGTTTCCGACAACTGCACTGTCTGCTAATGATCTTCCCTGCCGTAGTGCAGTTTCATGCCGGTCAGCACCACGTTACAGATCAAAGGGGTAATATTGGCTACTATCAGCGGTAAATCATTGATAAGAATACCGTACATCATCCAAAGCGCAACACCGAATGCCAGCAGGAGCGGTTGCAGGATGGAGATATCGCGGACATGGCGGGTTTTATAGGTTTTTATCACCTGGGGGATTGCCGCAACACTGGTGAGAGTCCCGGCAATAAGGCCGATCGTCGTTGCATTCACGAACGTTTCCTCCCGTCAAAAGCGGAACTGGCCCAGTCGATCTGCGTCAGCATCCCGCGCAGTACGGTCACTTCGCGACTGTCCAGATTAGCCCGGAAGAAAATGCGCCGCAGTGAACGCATCATATGCTCCGGATTCTGCTCATTCAGAAAACCGACCTTGTTCAGAGTGGCAC
This sequence comes from uncultured Geobacteraceae bacterium, assembly GCA_903852495.1. Lineage (GTDB taxonomy): Bacteria > Desulfobacterota > Desulfuromonadia > Geobacterales > Pseudopelobacteraceae > JACRCG01. The sequence continues at coordinate 6,555 of CAINRC010000118.1, forward strand.
CCATATGCGTAAAGAGCGTTTCCATCTCCCCGGACAGCGCCATATCCAGCGGCCGCCCTCCCCCCGCAGATTCGGAGGCCTTGCCAAGCTCGTAGCAAAACAGCAGCACCGACTGGGCCAGATTCAGCGAGCCATATTCGTTAGAGGTCGGAATTGTCGCATGCCAGCGGCATAGGGATAGCTCTTCCGTGGTCAGACCGTTGTCTTCACGCCCGAAAACCAGCGCCGCCCGGCAGTCCGGGGTGACCTGTTCCCTGAGTTGTGCCGCCACTTCCGGCGGAGAAAGAATCTCCTGACGATATTTGCCATGACGCCGGGTCGTACCGACCGTCAGGGTGCAGTCCGCAATGGCCGAAGCCAGATCCGGGAACTGTTCAGCCGTTTCGAGCAGATCACGTGCAGCAACGGCGAATTTGAGCGCTTCCGGATGGAAACGATCGCAGCCGTTGACGATTCTCAACCGGGTAAACCCCATATTTTTCATGGCTCTGCAGGCCATGCCGATATTGCCGGGCGATTGCGGCTCAACCAGAACGATCATGATGTCATTGTTCAAGGATCTATCCTTCGGGAAGCGTGGAAGTCCCTCATTCGTTGCAACCGTTCTCTGACCGGCTTTTTCAGCTTCCAGACATGATAGGCATGGACGCACCACGCGGCAAAAATAAAGCCGAACAGCACCAGGACGAGGTACTGTTCATAGTTGCTGACATTATCCAGCAGCAGTGAAGCACTTTTTCCGAACAGATATCCCCCGAGGGAAAAAAGTACCGCCCAGGAAAACGCACTGGCCAGATTTATCCAGAGAAAGGTGCGGGGAGCAAGGTTGGTAATGCCGAGAATTATGGGCAGAACGATTCTGAAGCCATAGGTAAAGCGGGAGATGAATGCGACAAAATTCCCGTATTTTTCGATCAGCTTAAGCGCCTCACGGAACTTTCGGGCAATGGAGTGGAACCGTTTGAGCAGTCCCCGCCCCTTGAGACGGCCGAGGTAGAAATAAAATTGATCGCCAAGGAATGAACCGACCCAGGCGGTGAGTATGACCCCCATAACATTCAGATACCCCTGGAAGGCAAGAAAACCGGCCAGGAGCAGGATCGCTTCACCCTCCAGAAAGGTACCGATGAACAGTACCCAATATCCGTGGATTTCCAGGTATTCTTTGAGAATCTGCTGAATGTGCACCATCAGCCCCTGTTGCTGAACGAGCGGAACTTGCCGGAAAGCGGTGATTTATGAAGTAATTCGATATGTGCGGTAGGTATCGTGAAGAGCATATTCATATGTTTCAGGGGCAGTCCCCTGCGACCTCCGGATTAAAAGACATACCGACACGCTGACCGTGATATTTCAGCCAGATCAACAACCCTGTCTGGTTCAGCACCGTAAAGGATTTCTCGGGTCATGTCAAAGAAAATGAAATCAGATAAAACATTGATTATCCTAATATAACCAGGACATTAAGCTTGACAACCTGCTGCCGTTACAGTAGTTTTTTGCAGTCGAAAATAGTTGTTTTAGACGTATTTTAGTCCACGTGTGCTTGAGGAAATTGATGGTGGCCAGTTCAAGAAAAGAAAAACTGGTGGAAGATGCTCAAAAGTTTGCCCTGCGTGGTCAGTTTGACAAAGCAGCGAAGATCTATGAGCAGATTCTGGCACTTGACCCAACCGCAATCAACCAGCGGCAGAAATTTGCCGAGTTATTAATCAGATGCGGCCGAAGCGATGACGCCCGTAAAGAGCTAGAGCTCATCGGTGGATATTTTTCAAAAAACGGTTTTTACCTGAAAGCCATTGCCGTTTATAAACAACTGCAAAAGCTCTTTCCTACTGATATTTCCCTCTCAATGACGCTCGCCGGGCTGAACGAAAAACATGGACTCGTTGCGAACGCACTTTCCGAGTATAAACTAGTTTTCGACTACTATGAGAAATCCGGCCACACCGCCGATGCGCTCGGCGTACTTGAAAAGATGTTAGCGGTAGATCCCCAGAATATTTCGATACAGATGAGGCTTGCAGAAGCATACGCTCAATGGGGAAGAAAAACTGATTCATACGGAATGTTCGCCAAAGCTGCATCCCTGCTTCTGGAGCGTAGTGATAAAGTAACGTTAGCGAGGCTTTGTTCCCGTGTCAGCCAAATTTTTCCCGATAAACCTGACTTTATACTGGACGTGCTTTCCGGTCTGGTCAACCGGGGGAACGCAGCAGCAGCTACAGAGGGCATTCAAAACCTTCTGCGCGAGAACCCGCATAATAAGGGGGCATGGGACCTGATCGTTCGGGCATACCAGCAGCTTGAGCAACCGCAGCGAGTCAAAATCGCCTACCAGCATTATCTCAAGTTTTTTCCTTCTGAACCTGCTGCAATTCTTGGCCTTATCACCTCAATCGCCGGAGAGCACAACGTCGGGGGTACGCTGGCACTTCTTGACCGTTACGAGAACGCCCTTATTTCAGAAGGGTGTACAGCACAACTGGAGCAGATCTACCACACGCTTGAAGCCGTTGATCCGATTAACGACAGGGTCATGGAAGGTCTCACCCGCTTTGCAGCGGCTTCCGGCACAGTGGTTCCACTGACCGTTCATCCCCCCGAATCAGCACCAGTTACTGAACTTTTTGCTGTTTCAGACCCACTGCTGCTCTCCCCGGAAGAGGAGATTGAGATAGATCTTGAAATCGATTTCGACTCCCCCTTTGGATCGACGGATGGAGCCACTGACGCTGTGTCACTCCATGCCGACTGGCTTGACTCCGTTGGCAATCTGTTCGACACCATCGACACCGCCCCGCGCAGTGTGAAATTTGGCAGCGAAATGGAGGGTTCCGACGCACAGGTGCACTACGACCTCGGTCAGGCGTTCAAAGAGATGGGATTGTTCGACGAAGCGATCAATGAATTTCGTCAGGCATCTCAAGATTCGTCACGGCGGGTGGAGTGTCTGATACTGCAGTGCGCGTGTTTACGAGACCGCGGTGAGGTGGAAAAAGCAATTACCATGCTGCTGGCGCTGATACAACCGGGACTGAGCGAAGAGGAAGTCTGTGCCGTAAAGTATGAGTTGGCAACAGGATACGAAGCGGCGGGAAATATTTATGAAGCAAACCTTCTTCTGAACGAAATACATACTACGAATCCGGACTTTAGGGATATCAACTCTCGCATTGATGCTGCAAACCAATTGGATTCAATAGAATTTTCTGATGATGATTTAAAAAATTTCTGATTGAGGTGAGACAGGGGCGTCTTCAGTTAACAGAATACGAAGTCATCATCCTCCCCATCTGGCCGTTGGGAACAGGATTCGATAGCGTTGCCCCCCTCAACTGGCGGCAACGTCTGCGGATAACCGGAAAAAATCTGTTTCTCCAGGACTACAGTAAACCAAAATGTGGATCCTCTACTTTCAACACTTTCTGCACCAATACTCCCGCCCATCCGCTCCACAAAGCCCTTACAGAGTGCCAGTCCGAGCCCGGCACCGTTATATGCTCGCGTATCAGAACTGTCGGCCTGAGTAAACGGCTCAAACATCAGGCCGATTTTGTCTTTTTCAATACCAATACCGCTGTCGTGTACCATGAAACGGAGGGTGACGGATTGCCCATCGTCCGCCTCTTTCCGGACGGAAAGTGATACTGAACCTTCAGGGGTAAACTTGATGGCGTTGCCAAGCAGATTGGTTATGATTTGGCGAAGTTGGTTGTCGGCACCCCGCAGGGCCGTCGGAACCGAGGCACCAATCGAGCATGAGAACTTCAGCCCGTTTTCTTGAGCCTGCATTGACAACGGAGTTGTCACATCCGAAATAACCGAACGCAGGTCAAAATCCGTCACCTTAACGTCGGTTCTGTCTGTTGCCATTTTTGAAAGTTCAAGAATATCATGGAGCATGTTCACCAATTGGAACCCTGAGCTTTTTGCACTTTCAGCATATTCATACTGCTCCGGAGTCAGACCGGAATTCTGCAGCAAATCAATCAAACCAATGCACGACGTCATCGGCGTCCTGATCTCGTGGCTCATCATACTTAAAAATCGGTTTTTGGCTACTCTCGCCGCTTCAGCAGCGGCTTTGGCCTGACGCAGTTCCTCTTCAACCTGCTTGCGTCCGCTGATTTCCTGGAACATCCAGAGGGAACTGCCTTCAGGTTTCTCCGTTACTATTGCCTGCCCCACGGCATTACATAAAATCAAAGAGCCATCCTTCCTTCTCATCATGATTTCAGTTGAATAGATCCCTCTCGCGGTGATCAGTGCCTTTGCCTCTCGATCAACACGCTGATAAGCTTTACTGTCAGCGTAGAGGGCAGAGGGATTTAGGCCTTTTGTCTCCCCCTTTTCGTAGCCAAAAATTTCGTCAAAAGCAGGATTGGATAAACGTAATGCTTTGTTTTTTACAATGCAGATCCCGACTTGCGCGGTGCTATCCGGATAGCTTTTAAAGGCTGTATGATTCATCGCGTATCCCTTTCAAATTTTATACTAGTGGGTTTACCCACATATCGACATTATTTGGTGGCACATAAAAAACGTCCGCCTGACCTTCCCCTACTGCAGCCGCATTCATCAGTACCTGGTTTTGGTGCATTGTACCGTCAAGCGGTAGGCGCATTGTCTGTTGATTGTAAAAATGTATGGACTTAGATTCCTTGATTATTTTGGCATGATGCCAAGATGTTCACATACGCTGAGACTGATGAACTTTGGGGCCGATCTTTTCGGCCCCAAAGTTTTTCAGAAGGAGTTGTTTCTGTCCC
>CAINRC010000119.1 GCA_903852495.1 uncultured Geobacteraceae bacterium
ATGCTCTAATTCAATTGCCCAACGGCGCTCAGGCGGCTAAACACCAATTTTTACCCACAGATTCTGCGGACGAACCAAAAAAACATCAGGGCCAAAGTTTGGATGATTAAGGTATCCGGTGAGAAACGCATTTTGTTTATAGCCTGGTGTACCTCGAACGGCATCAATCACTTTATACGAGGTGGGACCATTGTCTTTAAGAAGATCCTGAATCCGTGACGAGATTTAGTTGATAGCTCTGCCTCAGGGCCGAGAGCGTTTTTTTTTGATCCGCGCCCTGTATTATGTTAATTTTATTTTATGTTTAGCTTTGCAACACCTGTTCTCTGACAACTGAACCGTTTACCTGCCCTGTTTGCTAACTTGCGCGCGTGTTTGGATAGGGGAGCCCCCAATGGTTCCCATGATGAGACCGTTTATTGCCTTTGCTACCTGCTATCCAAAGGCAAGGCGATGGTAGATTCCTGCAAAAGCCCCTGCGTGCGCGGTTGCGTGGCGACTGAAACGAAGCTTTAACCGCCTGCCAGTAGCGATCATGCGGCCAGCGAAGTAGATCATCTCCTGAATAACGGTCTTAATTCTTCGCCGTTTCGCCTCGTGGCGAATGATGCCTTTGCTACTCACGAGACTGATTTGTCCAACGAAGCGCAGGATGTTGTAAACCAATGCGCCGCACGCCATGACCAACTGATTCGTCGCAAACTTTCCCGACGGTAACCGTTCAAGGTCCATGTCGGTCTTTATCTCCGCATGATATTGCTCGCTCAGGCCGTGCGCCTTGTAGAGGTCTATGACCTTCTGCTCGTCATGTTTCAGACTCGTCCACCATCCTTCCAGCTCTATTTCAGGGATGAGCAGGGGCTGCCCTTTTTTATCGATTGTTCGTTCGGTAACACGCATGACCCTGCGAAAGGAGAGGGTCCTCTTTGTGCCATTCTCATCCGTGATGGTTTCTTTCTCCTTCACGCTGAACAGCGCGACCTGCTTACCGAGACGCGGCTGGGTCACAACTCCGGTTTCAACCCCAAGACGCCACCAGTAAAGATCATTCTGCTTTCGTGGATTCCACTTGGTGATGTAATCAGTCTTGCCATACCGCTCAAACTCAATCCGGTTATCGAGGGAGTCGTGGGCGGAATCCATGCGATAGAGAAGCTTCTTGTCGCAGAATTGGCGTATCCGGGCATGGGTCTCACGTAAGAAAGAGGTGAACTCTTTTTGAGGATGCTGAGAACCGGGTAACAGGTGCCCATTTACGATCCATCCCTCGGAACCGATATACGCCGGAAGGAACAGATACCCGTCGAACTGCCGATAGGTCCGGGATACGTTCTCTTTCTTGCTGTCGGAGTTGTCCATGGCAAAACTGTCGATGTCCACCGTGATGTGGCCGGTATCGATGGGGGTGAGCGGCACCTCCAACTTGTGAAGCAGCTCGATCGATGCCCAAGAAATCACGGGGAGGAAGGCTTCTGCGCGATCATCCATCCGCTGGCGCATGGTCGCCTCTGAGGGGACATGCTTATTCGCCAGAGATTCACGGAAGAAGTCATCGGTTCGATTGTGTTCTATCGCAGCGAAATCGCTTTTTGCTTGAGCAAGTAGACCGCAGTAACTCTTCATCACGTCGGCATGAGAAATGACATCGTCTGACGGAGCAGCCTTGGCCAGATCAGACGGGATAGCGGTGAAACGGTTCAAAGCAAGACCGACGAGAGAGATGCCTGAATGGGATGTGTAGAATTCCTCGTCCGATTGCTCAATGACAAATCGCTTCATAATTCACCTGCCGAGTGAGATTTTTATGAGAGGCAAAGTAGCATATTTAGCGTATAAAATCAACATGTTACATGCTGAATAAGAAATTTTGTGAATCTGGTGTCACGGATTCAGGTCTAAGATATCCTGGTAATCATTGGAGTAGTTATGGCGAACACCCTCACCAAAACAAGCAAGCAGATCGAGAAAATTAAAGTTGCACAGGGTATTACCCATGCGGTAATCGTAGGCGTCGCTACATACAAGAAAGGGTCTGGCTACAACAAGCTAAGCCAATGCAAAAATGATGCAGTTGCAGTACATAGGTGTTTTGAAGATACTCACCAATTAAATGCGCCTAAGGAATATTTGCGTCTGATGCTTGATCCATCGAGGGGCGACATTGTCAGCGCAGTTAAGGACTTGGCGGTTAACGCTGACGACGAGGATAGGGTGTTTTTTTTCTTTAGTGGACA
>CAINRC010000120.1 GCA_903852495.1 uncultured Geobacteraceae bacterium
AAGACCAGCACATCACAGTAACCAGAGTCAAAATCCGAGATAAAAATCCAAATGGTAGCAGAGCAGACGCGGTTTAGTTCAACAACAGTTTATGCGGTGGTTCCGCTGACGCTACACACCGCATAAACTCTTAATTCGTTGTATAATATTCTCTTTCACACATCACCAATCCAAAATTCAAAATTTATTTAGGCCCACTGGGGTCAAATTCAAAATTGCTTCCTATAACCTGCCTGTGGGTCACGCGGCTTTCCGGTTTGCTAGCTGAGAAGACATTTCTTTACGTAAAATAGCATTCAAGCGACTTTGATAACCTCTCCCGCCTTGCTTAAGCCAGTGCAAAACATCAGAATCAAGCCGGACGGTCACCGCCTCTTTTATCGGACGATAAAACTTGCCAACGACGGCATTACTCCAGTCCATTATTTCCGGTATGTTTGAGGTATCAACATCACTATCGGACATGGCTGCAATGGCCTTCAATTCAACCTCAATTTCAGGTGTTATCGTCCCTTCCGATTCTACCCTTACCATGCAAAGCTGATTTTTATCCGTTTTCATAGCATTTCCTTTCATGAATGGTTGCTCGCCTGGCCGAAATAATCCGAATTATTTCCGGGTGATTGTTATCCAGTGTGGTGTGAACAACAAGAATGAAAACAACACCATTAACAGTACCGAGCGTATGCCAACGTTCTTCGCCGTCTTCAACCCGATCAAATATAGTAACTGAATATGGATCAAAAAAAACCAGCTTAGCAGCATCGAAGCTGACTCCATGACGTTTCTTGTTGATCCGGTTTTTGTTTTCATCCCATTCGAAAATCATGGTTCAACCCTACCAAGTATGTACGTATTTGTAAATACAAAAAGCATCGGACGATAAAACTTGCCAACGACGGCATTACCCGAACGGGCATTACAGCAGTATCTGGTGACGGGCCACTTCCTGTATTTCCGGTTCCGGGACTTTATTCAACCTGGCTATGTCTTGCCATTGGGCAACAGCATCCCTCACCTGAGTTAATACCTGCGGCCCGCTTCCAATCGCAAATCTTTGGGCGACGGCCAGGATATGATCCGCACGTATATGATCATATTTGCCGCTGACCGATAAAAAATGCTGGTACGTCCAATTACCTCCCGGATCGAAAGCAAAGGTTAAGTCATATGCAGGTGCTAATTGCCATTGCTCTCCTTTTTTTAGAATGAAAGATAGGTTCTTGGAATGGTCATCACAGTTGGCGGCCATTACATTAAAACAAATTCTCCGAAACACCTCTTCTTTTGCTTCGTATTCAAGTCCAAGTTCATCGAGCAGGACAAATACTTGGCTGTAATCATAGGTGCTCATCTGTTTAAAATCCATGTGATCCATTGCACAAAGAGTTTGGATGTGGTGTTTCTGATTTCCGGTCCGGTCAAACCGCTTTGTCATGAAGTGTGCCCTGCCGTTTTCCTCTAACAACATGCAAGGCGAGATGTCAATGCCGGCAGCGACTGCCATCTGATAATAAGAATATTCGATACGACCATGGTGTTCTGTCTTGCCGAGTCCTTTGTCAGCTCCAAGACCGTCAAACTTCAATAACCAGTGCTCAAATCCTTCTTCCACGTCAAACTGTCCGGCGCGGACCTCTTTGGTTGTCGGATTATACGCAACAACAGCCTTTGCTCTGGCACCACCGGCTGAAGTACCAACCTGGATTATCTGTTTCAGTGCGACAGATGCCATGTTGTCATCATTCAGATGCCCTTGTACCGCTTGTCGGGCAGCTTCCATAAGTTTTGCCATGTCAATTGCCGAATGGCTTGGCTTGAGTCCACCTCTCGACGGCCTGAATTCAAGCGCACCCATTGCACGTTTATTCATATATGCCAGACGATCCAGTTCGGTTATTTGGGATGTAGTTACGCCTTGTCCTTTCATATAACTGTCAATCAGATCATTACCGAATTTATCCGGCAAACAATCGGCGATCAATGCCGGAAGTCTCTTGTAAGTCAACTCCGGGAGGTAGGCGAAGATATATGGGTCATTTGAAAGTGGCATGTGCTTGGGAGACAGTTGGATACCCGTCTTTACAAAGCTAGGCTCATACGCAAAAACGTAGTAGCCGATTCTTGGACTCCGTGCGAGTGAACCGACCTTTTGATTCCACAAGTACACATCTATTACTGACACCGGTTTGTACATTACTTAATTTTCCCTTTGTATACTCTCTGGCGAGGTGCTTTTGATGCCAGTTTTGCCATTTGTAGCGGGTTTATGTCTATGGACGGGGCCAATGATTCCAGCCAGTCCGTTTTACCAAGTATGCGTAAAACCCGGATCAGTGTTTCAGTGGATGATGGTTGCCCTGTTTCAAGACGGCGCACGGACGAATGGGATATGCCTGAGCGAAGAGCCAGTTCTTTTTGGTCCAGGTTCTTTTGCAGTCTGAGCATACGAATGCAATTGCCTAGAGTCATTTGCCATTCTTCCACAGTTTTATGTTCTTGCGACTGCACCATTGTATGTTTAGCTCCTAATGTTCTTATATGGACATTACTTAAGTATAGTATAATTTATTGTTCATTTATAGTCAATAGGTGATATGCGCAGTACTCAGCCATAATGTTCATATATGAGCACCTATAACTGTTATATAGGCATGTAGTCCACATATGAATATTTAGCATAATAGATACAAGATTAATTGAAGGGTTTTTCGCAGCATCGAGAGGTACATAGCCGCTATGATGCTCAGCAACTTTACTTTAGTCGTGAAGTAAACTAACTCCTGACTGAAGTCAGAAGCTTTATGGTAGACGATTA
>CAINRC010000121.1 GCA_903852495.1 uncultured Geobacteraceae bacterium
AATACTGGTAACCAAGCTTAAAGAAAGCTTTGGCAAAGTAGTTGGAAATCGGTTTCAAATTTAATTCTTGAATAACATACGGCTCATAAACATTGCCGCGTGTACCAACTTTGCTGGTCCACATATCATCAGCTGAAGGAGCAAACGTTATCCAGTTTTCAGAACCATGATTAAATTCGAAACCAATTTTAGTTTTGGATGGGAGGTCATAACGAACACCCGCATATACCGCCCAACCGGTACGATCTTTCGGCGCAAAGTCCTGCGCAAAAAACTCACCGCTCATCAAACCCTGGAATCCGGCATTATCAGATACGTTTTTGTTTGGATGGGAAACGCTCAGACCGAAGTCGGTAAAGAGCTGCAAGTTGCCCGGACCAACATTTTTAAGAGTACTCATAGCACCAGCGCCATACCAGTCAATGTTGCCGAGGTTGACAGCAGGTGCAGTATTGCCGAATACTGTATTGTTCATTGTGGGGAAATCGAAAATATTAAAGCCACGGTTCCACTGCATCCAGATACGGAGCGGATCTGTGTCGACAGGAATAATTGCTACTCCAAGCATGTCGGTATCTTTAATGCTGTTAGCAGAGGTCTGGAAGCCGCTTTCAAAACCACGGCCGTAGCAGACTTTGGCATAGGCGCCGGGCAGCATGTCGATATCGGGGGCATAACCAATCGTCATACCGTCAAAGGCATAATCAACCAGCAGAGCCGGTGTTCCGCCATTACCAGGACGTTCATTGTTGAGACGCAGATTGCTTGGCGCTCCGTTAGTTGAAGGACGGCGACCGACAGAAAACCAGATCGGTTCATCTGCAATGTTGCTCCAGGTGGCGTAGGCACGGTCTACATTAAGCTTACTGTCAGTAGGAATATGCCCGATTGTCCCGTCAAATGCGCCTACGCGATCAGCAAAGTAATTACCGACTGTAGCAGACTCAGTCTGGGAACCAAAAGTTTTGTACATACCCAGACTTGCATGAACGGTAATATCTTTTATAGGCTTGGCAGTCAGGTCCAGACCGAATTTATTAGTGTAGAGGGTTTCGTTTTTGGGTTTATAGGCTGGTACTTGCGCTAGATTGCCACTTGGAACCCCAAGGAATCCCTGCATTGCCATCACCATTGCAGCTTGCTGATATGCAGCTGGCATGCTGGCAAAAGCCAACTGGTTCGCAGGTGTCATTAAGCTCATGACTTGATTCATAAGGCCTTTGTTAGTAAGTGTATTCAATATGGCACTCTGTTGGGCTGTGAGCGCATTAGCCTGCAGATAACCAGCAACCTGGGTGGGTGACATGGCACCTAAAGCGGGCATTATCTGTGTGGTAAACCCGTTGTACATGGCAGATGGCATATACTGGGTGAGGATGGTGTTAAACTGAGCAGGAGTAAAGAGTGTACCTGCTTGACCTTGAAATATAAAAGCAGCTGCTGAAGGGTTTATGATCGTGGCATTTGCACCTACTGTTGTACCGGCAACGGCATATGGACCAACAGCAAACCCCCCAACCAGATTCTGCATAGTTCCAATTGCATCCGTATATGCCGCCGTTTGACCATGTAACGAGTCAACCCGGAAACGATATTCGCCACCGATTGTCAGCCATTTACCGAGTGATTTATCCTCGACCTTCTTGACCGACCCCTTCAGATCGGCTACCTCTTTACTCAGCTTGTCGATCTTCTGTTGAAGATCAAGGTCTGCCGCCTGTGCAGCAACCGGGAACAACATCCCGATAGCGGCGATACAGAGTAGCTTTTTTGCCAGTTCCAGTTTCATACTACCTCCATGGAAAAAGATTTGTACTGCCTGTGAAAACCTGCCAAACAAAATGAACCGATCCGGAAACAACTTCCGCCATCACCTCCTTGTCCGTATTTTCACACCTCATACCGAAGAATTTCATACTTTATGCAACGGATACTATATATTGTATACCGCATACGAAATACGCTTGTCTATGAAAATATTCAGTGTTTTGAATATATTACAACTGCAATACAAAAATAAAACGACTAATTTAGACTTGTTTGATAGCTGTTAGAAGTGGTATAAATTGGAAAATGGTAACTGATTTCAGCAATTTCCGTACTGGTTGTGCGACAATTTTCGGTGCTTTTCGGGGATTATTGTGAGAAGGCAGGGTGTTAAAAACAGGGGGTACTGTTTTTTTTCAACGGTGGAGGGAGAATTTGGTGCGTTACCGGTAAAAATATCGTCAGAATTTATATCCAGAAAACTAAAATTCGAATAACACGATGAGTTCCGCTACAACCACTTACCGGAAAACCTGCAGCGGGCTTCAGCTTCTTATACTTCCAATGTGTACCCGACCATAGCCGCCTGAAATTCTTTCGGCATTTCATGTGACAATCGTGCGGAAGCGGCAAACCCGGTGCAGTGGCTGGCGGCCAGCTTCTGCACGCCCAGCTTGCGCAGCGCAGTCACCGTCATGCCGATCTGCACCTGATTACAAAAGCCGAGATGCGTACCGCCGACAAGAGCGTAAATGTCGCGTCTGCCGGTCATATACGCCACATGCTCCACCGTGTTGACGACCCCGGCGTGGCAGCAGCCAAGAATAAGAACAAGCCCCTTTTCCGTCTCCAGCACCAGTGACTGATCATCCGGAGTGGTATCGGGATTGTGCCCTTCCCGGTCAAAATACAGGCCACTGTCACCGGTTTCAAATTCGGTCACGTGCGGGACCTCGCCGGTTAGATACATTCCGGGAGCTATTTCGCGGAAATCTTTGGACAGGTCGAAGAGTGCTCCTGCAGCGGTCAACTCATCATAACTGTCAGGAACACCGATGGGGAGGGGGTCCCCGGTATCTTTGATCCGAAACCGGGGATTAAATACAAGAGGATGCGCACAAACCCGTTTCGGGCCGAACTCTTCCAGCAACGGTTTCAGCCCACCCGAATGATCATAATGGCCATGTGAAATCACCACCGTGCCGACGCGGGACAGATCCTTGTTCATACGCCGTGCGTTATGCAGCAGGGTCAGCCCCTGGCCGGTATCGAACAGGAGCGGCGCTCCCTCCGACGGTTCGATCAGTGCGGAAAAGCCATGCTCTCCCAGCGTGCCGGAGATCGGCCCGACCGAGTTTTCGCACAGGATGGTGATGCGAAAGGTCATTTGCAGCAGCCGCTCTTGGGGAAGCGCGGTACGCCCATTTTGCCCAGGATGTTGAACAGCGGGCAGAACTGGGTGAAGCCGGACTGCAGCAGGTTAAGCCCGACAAAACCGGTGAACCAGAGCCAGTTGAGCGAGTGGAAATGTGCCAGAACAAGTGAAATGATGATAAAGCTTCCGGCGATGATGCGGACAATACGTTCGACGTAGAATTCTTCTTTCATTGTGCTACTCCTTTATCATTACTATCGTTTTGTTTTTTATTACTATCTGCCTTCTTGCCTCGGTCCCCGAGGTCACATGAGTTGGACATTCAGGTATACACCCCGAGGCGGGGCAGAATGTATTTTTGTAAAACTATCCAAATTACAAAGATTCCAACGAGTATCAGAAGATCTTTCATGTACGTTTCCTTTCTCAAATCTATTGAGGCTCTTGCAAAAGTCGAAAATGTCCCCTCCCCTCTGGCGGGGGAGGGGGTGAATGATATTAAGCCTTTTGCAAGAGGCTCTATTATCTCCCCAACATCTCCGCAATTTTTCCGGCGACTTCTCCGGTCAGCACCGGACAGGCCCCCTTATGGGTCTGGCGGATAGTCTTGCAGCAGGTTACCCCGTATTTTTCCTTGAACCAGGTATGCAGCTCCTTTGTCAGGTGAGTCGTTTCCTTCTTGTCGGCCAGGATCAGGCCAAGTGCCACCGTCCCGCCGGAAACCGCCCCGCAGATGCACCCTGAACTTGAACCGCCGCCGAAACCGGAGACGGTACCGACGATAGATTCCGGCAGCTGTGCGGCAAAATGCCTCCGGGCAACTTCCAGTACCGCTTCCGCGCAATGATATTTCCCAGAGCGGTACAACTGCTCGGCTTCTGTCTGACACTGAACACTAACTGCACGGGTTTCCTCTGATATTTTTTGATTTTTACTCCAGAACATTATGCCGCCTCGTTACTTTTTGAATGGGGGTGTTTTTCTTTCCAGTTCTGCACCAGATAATACAGAATCGGGATCGTGACTCGTGAAAGCGTTGTGGAAGCGATCTCACCGAACATCATGGCCAGGGCAAGGCCCTGGAAGATCGGATCAAACACGATGACGAAACTTCCCACAACAACCGCCGCCCCGGTGAGCAGCATCGGGCGGAAACGGACCGCGCCCGCTTCGATGATCGCTTCATCCAGAGCCATCCCTTCGCGGCGCTTCATCTCAGCGAAATCGATAAGGATTATGGAATTCCGCACGATAATTCCGGCAAGGGCGATGAAGCCTATCATGGATGTGGCGGTAAAAAAAGCGCCAAACAGGGCATGACCCGGTAAAATTCCGATCAGCGTCAATGGTATGGGCGCCATAATGACCAGCGGCGTGGTGAAGTCCCGGAACCAGGCCACCACCAGAATATAAATCAGCACCATGACCGCCCCGAAGGCGATACCCAGGTCACGGAACACCTCGAAAGTGATGTGCCATTCACCATCCCATTTCATGCCGATATGTTCTTCACTCCAGGGTTGACGGGAGGCCAGTACTTCAATCTTCTTCCCGTCCGGTGTCGGAATGGCATCAATTTCCTTCTGCATCTTCAGGATGGCATACACCGGCGCCTCGATCTCACCGGCCACGTCAGCGGTTACATACACGACGTTTTTGAGGTTTTTCCGGTACAGGGTCTTATCCTCGCTGCCGGATTTTATCCGCACCAGCTGGGACAGCGGCACATTCCCCTTTGAGCCCTGCACGTAGACGCCGGAGAGAGATGCCACCGAACTGCGCTGTCCCACCGGAAGGCGCAAGTTGATCGTGACCGGTTCTTTTTCTTTCGCCAGGTGCAGCAGTCCGGCACTGTCACCTTCCAGCGCGATGCGGAGTGTTCTGGCAACCTCGTCCACAGCGACACCGGACAGGGCCGCTTTTTCCTGATCCACGGCAAACGTCAGCTTGGGCTGGTCATCTTCACGGTACCAGTCAACGTCTACGACGCCGACGGTCTTGGCCAGGATTGCTTTGACTTTTGCGGCGACTCCCGCCCGTGACGCATCGTCAGGGCCGTACACTTCTGCCACCAGGGTTGACAGCACCGGCGGTCCTGGCGGTATTTCGGCAACCTTGACCCGTGCGCCGTATTTGTCCGCAATCGTCTTCAGCAGCGGACGGATGCGTTTGGCAATGGCGTGGGACTGGTCAGCACGATCTTCCTTGGGCAGCAGGTTCACCTGGATATCCGCCAGGCCGGCACCTTTACGCAGGTAGTAGTGGCGCACCAGACCGTTGAAATTGAAGGGGGCGCTGGTGCCGATGTATGCCTGAAAATCCGTAACCTCCGGCACGGTACGCAGGGCATCACCCATTTCGCGGGTCATGCGGGCGGTCTGCTCCAGCGCGGTACCGTCCGGGGCGTCGATGATCACCTGCAGTTCGTTCTTGTTGTCGAACGGCAGCATCTTGACCGTCACCGCCTTGAAATAGATCAGTGAACAGGAAAGGATCAGCAGGACAGCAACACTCGCCATGAATCCGTAACGCAGGCTCTTCTTATGGATCAGGAGCCCCATCCAGCGACGGTAGAACACCGTCAGCACCGATTCTTTGCTGTCCTCATGCGCAGTGCCGTGGTGAGACTCCCCCCGCATGAAGCGAAAGGCAAAATAGGGGGTGACAATGAATGCAATCAGCATGGAAAAGAGCATGGCCATGCTGGCACCGACAGGGATCGGCCGCATATAGGGGCCCATGAGGCCGCCGACAAAACCCATGGGCAGAATTGAGGCGATAACGGCAAAGGTTGCCAGAATCGTCGGATTACCGATTTCATCAACCGCCTTGATGGCGGCGTCCAACGGTTTCATAATGGTGGTCGTAAAGTAGCGGTGGATATTTTCCACCACCACAATGGCATCATCCACCAGAATACCGATTGAAAAGATCAGGGCGAAGAGGGTGATGCGGTTCAGCGTATAGCCGATCAGATAAAAGATCAGCATGGTCAGCGCCAGGGTTACCGGAATGGCAATGGCAGCCACGGCACCGGCACGCCACCCCATAAAGAGTGCAATCAGGATGGTAACTGAAATGGCCGCGAGAAACATGTGGAACAGCAGTTCATTGTTCTTTTCCCGGGCGGTTTCCCCGTAGTTGCGGGTTATTGTCACCTGCACATCGGCAGGTATGGTTTTCCCCTTCAATGATTCGATCTTTTTGACAAGATCTTCGGCGACCCAGGTGGCGTTGGCTCCGGTCCGTTTGGCCACGGCGATGGTTACGGCGGCGTAATCCTGTTTGGCATTGGCGACAATCTTTTTATGTGCCGCCGCCGGGCCGGTACCAAAGAACACATAATCGTCCGGTTCACTCAGGCCGTCCTCCACTGTAGCGATATCGGTCAGGTACACCGGTTTGCCGCCATACACGCCGACCACCAACCGCTTGACCGTTTCAGCATCACCAAGAAAGCCGCCTGTCTGCACCAGTATCGCCTTGTTGCCGCGTGAGTAGCTGCCCGAGGGGAGAGATGCATTCCCCTTGTGCAGTGCCCCCGCTACCTGCAGCGGTGAAAGTCCGTAGCCGGCCAGCCTCGGCGCATCAAGGGTGACACGCAGCTGCCGTGACAATCCCCCGGTGATGGATGTTTCAGCAGTGTTATCCCCCTTTTTCAGCTCATCGGACACTTCCTGCGCCAGGGTGCGCAACGTGCCGTGATCATAGCGTTCCGACCAGAGTGTTGCGGTCAGGATAGGGACATCATCAATGGATTTCGGCACCACCAGCGGTTCAGTGGCTCCCGGCGGAAGCAGTGTCCGGTTGCTCATGATCTTGTTGTACAGCTTTACCAGTGCCCCCTCAACCGGTTGCCCCACCTGGAAACGAACCGTGATAATCCCCATACCGGGACGGCTCATGGAGTACAGGTATTCAACCCCCTTGATCTCCCACAGCTTGGCCTCAAAGGGTTTGACCACCCGCTCCTGCACCTCCTGGGGAGAAGATCCGGGCATGGGGAGGTAAATATCAATCATCGGCACCACAATCTGCGGTTCCTCCTCACGGGGGGTCATCTTAACGGCAAAAACGCCGAGTAAGAGTGACGCACCGACAATAAGAGGGGTCAGTTTGGAGTTGATGAATGCGCGGGCAATTTTTCCGGCAAAACCGAGAGTATTCATGCGTATATACCTTTACACCTTTCACCACGGAGGGGTGGAGGGTGGTTTTACGTTAAATTTATTCTGCCTTGTTACCCTCAACAACCTTCTCGGCACCGGCGACAATTACCCGGTCACCGTCCGACAGCCCGGACAGGATCTCCACCCGCTCGCCGGCCTGTCTGCCAACCTTGACGATGCGAATATGGACAATGGAGTCCTTGTCTACGGTCCAGACCAGCGTCAGTGCCCCCCGCTCAACAACTGCTTTACGCGGTACGGTAATACCGGTGGTGGTTGTACCGAGGTTGATCGCTCCGCGACCGAACATTCCGGATGTAACCCCTTTCTGGTTCAGGGCAATCTTGGCTACAAAAGTGCGGCTGCCCGGATCAGCGGTGGGAACGATTTCGGCAATTTTAGCGATAAAAGTGCTGTTCAGTGCGTCCAGCGTCACCTGCAGCGCTGCTCCCGGTTTGACTTTGGTTGCCACACTTTCCGGCAGGGCCAGCTCCAGTTGATAGCTTCCCTCATCTTCAATGGTCATGAGCGGCTGCCCGGGGAACACTGTCGCGCCCAGATCAGCCTGCTTGCTGGTGATTATCCCGGAAATGGGGGCGATGATTTTTGTATAATCCGACAGGGTGGTGGCCGCCTTCGCCCCCTCCTGCGCCTGTTTCAGCCGGGATTCCGCACGGGCGACCCCCTGGGTTGCCACTTCTTTTTCCATCTGCCGTACTTCAAATTCCTGGCGGCTGACCGCCTGCTCTCTGAACAGCCTGTGGTAGCGTTCGAAGGTTGTATCGGCGAGTTTTTTCCGGGAGATTGCTTCATCGAGTCCCCGCTGTGCCTCGTCAATTGCCGCCGTAGCCACGGCTGCAGTAGCCTGGTTTTCCTGGGCATCCAGCTGTGCCAGCAGCTGCCCCTTTTTCACCCGGTCTCCCTCACGCACACGCAGCACGCTGATGCTCCCCGGAATTCGGGTTGAAACCATCGCACTGGTACGGGCACGCACGCTCCCGACCACATCCAGCAGCTCCGGCGTTGCGGCAAGCTTGACCGTTTCCAGGGAGAGCCCCTTGACGACGGCTGCCGGCGCACTCTCACTTTTGGCCCCGTCATGGCTCTTTGAACAGCCTGCGGCAGCAAGCGCAAACGTCATCAGGACCGGTATAGTCAGCAGATAATTTTTCATTTCAGCATCTCCTTCACAAATGTTCCCATCATATAATATACCTGCCCGCCGGCCAGAATATAGCCCGCCTCTGTATCCACCAGGTTCGCCCTGGTCTGGTTGAGCGCCGTCTGGGCGTCAAGAAGTTCGACCAGGGTTGCCAGCGAATTTTCGTAGCGCT
Organism: uncultured Geobacteraceae bacterium; assembly: GCA_903852495.1. Classification (GTDB taxonomy): domain Bacteria; phylum Desulfobacterota; class Desulfuromonadia; order Geobacterales; family Pseudopelobacteraceae; genus JACRCG01. The sequence goes on from CAINRC010000121.1 coordinate 8,646, forward strand.
TTGCCAGCAGCCTGACCGTCTCCTCGGCATCCAGCAGCGCATGGCGGGTTACTTCAAGACGCTTGGCCGCTTCTTCCCGACGGATATAACTTTCCTTCAGCTGGTACCGCACTTCCTGCGTTGTGGATTCCAGCATTTCGCGTGCCGCTGACTGCCCCGAAAGAGCCCGTTTCCGCTCGCTCCCCCGGCGGAATCCGTCAAACAGGTTCCACTTGAGAGAAACACCGGCGGTCCAGGCATCGTTATCCGAAGTGAAAGGCGCGTCTTTAGCATTCAGCTGGTATGAGGCAAAAGCCCCCACCGTCGGCAGATATTCGCTCCGGGCAAGCCGGAGGGCTGCATCGGACTTTTCCAGTTCCGTATTGGACTGCCTGATTTCAATCCTGTTCTGGAGAGCGTTCCCCAGCACCTGATCACTCAGGGGAGCGATGGACAGGTGGCCGCTAAACCCCATGATTCCGATCGATGCATCTTCAGGCAGACCGATCAGCTGGGCCAGCCTCATGCGCGCAAGCGTCACATTGTTGCGGGCGGAGATACAGAGTTGTTCAACCGAGGACAGATGGGTGCGAGCTCTCAATTCGTCGGAGCGCAGGCCGACTCCAGTAGCCGTTCTGACCGTTGCCAGCCGCATATTTTCCCGGGCATCAACCACCGCCCGGTCAGCCGCCATCAACCGGGCACCGGCTTTCTGAACTTCCAGATAGGTGCGAAAGGTCTGGAAGGCAATGCCCTCACGGGTTGCCTCCAATTCCAGCTCCGTTTTTTGGGCATCCTTGACGGCCATCTCTTTCAGCGGAGAAAGTGACGGCACAAAAAGCGGCTGCTGCAGCGACAGGGCAGTTTTGAAATTGTGGGTGGTCGCGGGACTGTTGAGGTTTTTGATCAGAAAGTCATCATTGGTGAAGCGCCCCTCGTCCAGTTTCATCATGAACGTGTTAACCGGTGCATTGGACGCCATGAGGGTTTCCTCGAAGGAAAGGGCCGGCAGATAGCGGGAATTGGCACTCTGCACCCCCTGGGCGGCAGCCTGGGAAGTGAAGCGGGCAGCCTTGATCCGGCTGTTATTCTCAAGAGCCATGCCCAGCGCATCTTTGAGCGACAGCTTCAGCGTCTCAGCCCCTGCGGCAGCAACCGAAGCAAACAGAACGGCGCATATAAGAATTAATCGGGACATAGTTCCTCCATACCAGTTATCTCTCATCCATATATATATTAGAAGCTGAATATGTCAATATGTATTTTACACACGTACGCTGAGCAACGCCATTACGGTAGTATTGGATAATAATAACAGATAAATGCAGGAGGTAAAGGAAGGTTCAGCCCGTGAACAGACGAAGAGAAGAATCGAAGGGAAGTGGAAAAAATATAAAAGGGGTGGGCTTTTACCCCCACCCCACATGAGTTGAATCGGATGAACGTTGGCAGCGTCCCCTCCGACTGTGTCATGTTTACGACTGGCCGGATGCCTCCGGTGCAGTTGATTCACGTGAGATAAATGTGTGTAAGCAGTCCGCCAGCGCGAGGTAAAAATTGTTGTCAGTACCCTCTTTCATATTCCCGCACAACGAAGGAACCCATTTGTCGAGGAACCGGCTGCGGAAACTTTCCTGTTTCCGGCGATACACTTCTGCCTGTTCAGACGCTCCTTTTTGCAGTGCTTCCGTTTCCTTGAAAACGAGAAAATACATGAACTCCAGCTCCACAACGATGTGGTCGGGAAGCTCATCAAAACTCTCATCCCTTGCCAACCCTTCCTCTTCGTAAAACCGTATGGCCTCCATGGTGGAGGGGCCCATAACCGTGCGCTCATTGTCGAGATAAATTGACCCATACGGTGGGGCCTTCAGGCCGAATGGCCCCACGAAAAGCCTGGCGTATTCCACCGTAAGCTCTTCTTCCGTATAGGTATCAAAACTCTTTTCCATTGTTTGTGAAAACTGCGCCGCTGCCGGGCAGATTTCCCGCAGGTTTTCCGTAAGATTGGCAAGCAACCGCCCCGCTCCCAGGGTTTCCTTTTTCGGGAGGTAGAAGCAAGCAGCCAAAAAACGGTAGCACTCACCTTTCATTATCTCATGTACGACAAAATCATTATTTTGCATGGTGCTCCTCGCGCGTTGCAAAGCCCCCCTCCATTGCGGAGGGGGGCGGGATATGCCGTTTTCTAAACTTTTTTGTAGTTCCTGATGTAGTAATTGTTCGGCTGCGTTCCCTTCTCACCAACCTTCAGATACTCACCTTTGTTGTTCTTGAACAGCCGTGGCTTGTATTTGCTGATGAGCTTGCTCACTTCGCTGGTCGGGTCATTGACATCGCCGACGATGCGCGCCTTGGCCGGACAGGCCACGACACAATAGGGCTGCTCGCCGTTTCTGACCCGGTGAACGCAGAAAGTACATTTTTCAACCCAACCGCCGGAACGGACATCCTTCATTTCGCCTTTACCCTGTGTCGCCTTGGGATCGCGCGGCTTTTTGTCGTCCCGGAACGTATACTCATTTCTGTTGGGCGGGGTTGCGCCTACCGCAAGCGACACCGCTGCACCGGAAGCGGTACACCCCTTGATCAGCTCGGTTTTATCCTTGTAGAACTCGTTAACCTCTACACCAACCTCATTAAAGCTGATGACACTGAATTGCGCGTGTTCCTTGTCCACATCCTTCGCGCTGTAAGGGCACTTCTCCTGACATTTTTTACACTGAATGCAGTATTTGGCGTTGAACAGGGTAAGTCCCTCTTCGGATTTGTACAGCGCCTGCGGCTTCGGGCATCCCTTGATGCATTCCGGATCCGCGCAGTGGTTGCAGCGGGTCGGGATGGTTTCAGCGAGCATATTGGGAAACGTACCCTCTTCCTTGATGTAAAAATCGGCCCAGTTGAATGTCTGACCCCGGTTTCTCCCCTGGGTGCTGTTTTCTGTTTTGCAGGCCAGGGCACACGCTCCGCACCCTACGCACTTCTGCATATCTATGACCATTCCTAATTGTTTTGCCATTGGTTAATTCCCCCCTTTCTATGCCTTCTCGATCTTGACGCCGGTGAAGCCGCCGTTGCGGGCAGTTGCCCCGCTCAGCCGGTCATAGTCGTCAACCAGAAGCTCGTTGTTGTTGCCACCGCGCGGTTTGGCCTTGGCGTAGTCTTTGGCTGCCACCCGGCCGTAGGCCCAGTGCCCCTGACCGTAGCATTTGGCAACCGTACCGGGACGGACCCCTTCCCAGAGCCGGGCCTTGGTGGTAATGGTCCCGGTGGTGGAGGTGAGGCGAATAGTGTCGCCGTCCTTGATCCCCAGTTTTTTGGCATCAATCGGATTGATTTTGGCCACGTCATCCCAGCTCACATCCCCCACATCCACCTTTTTGAACTCCTGATACCAAGGTGTGTTGGCGCTGCGCCCTTCACGGTTGAGACGGGACTTGTGGTCGATGAAGGTGAATGGATACTCCGCCTGGCTGCCGTGACGCTTGGGTGATTCGTAGTGCGGCACAAATACCAGTTCACCCTGGGCCTCATACCCGCTGACCTTGAGGATGTCGTCAATAGTGGTGTTATGCTTTTTGGCATGTTCGGCAAGCCCTTTTTTCATGGTCTCGCTGTAGAACTCGAACTTTTTGGTTTCAGTTTTGAACTTGCCTTCAAACTTCTTGGTATCAGGGTTATCCTTGCCCCAGTTCTTTTTGTACTTATAGGTTTCGGAGTTATAGATTCCCTTCTTCTTGAAATCCTCCCAACCGGCGATCTGATCACCCTTCATCTTCTCCTTGCCGTCCCATACCTTCTGGCTGGAAATCTTGGCGGCGATCTCGGCAAACTCTGCCGCGTTGGCCGGTTTTTTCCTGGTTTCCGGATCTTCGAAGGACGCGTAGTAATCGTACAGGTTGGCAAACCCTTTGGCTTTCAGTTTCTCGGCCAGAAGCCACATAACCTCGACCTCTTCGGACTTGGACTGCCAGAGCGGCTTGATCACCGGTTGCTGGATGGAAATATGGCCGTGCAGGTTGGCCATGTTGCCGACGATGGAGAGTTTCTCCGCCGGGGCAAAAGTTGCCGGCAGGACGATATCGGCATACTGGGTCATCTCGGCGGCGTTGGTGACCACATGGACAAAGAAGGGAATCTTTTCCATGACTTTTTCCCAGCGCTGGGTGCCGGTTGCAGAAAAAACGAAGTTGCTCCAGGTGCTGATAAAGACCTTTATTGCCCCCGGATCTTTCAACAGGGCATTGGCCACGTTGTTGGTGACCACGCCGCTCCCCGGCTTGGCGTTCATCATGGCCGGCATATCCTTGGCGCCGCGACCGTCGATCTTCTTGCCGTGACCGTGGTGTTTGGCCAGCTCGTCGATAAACTTGTCCGCCTTGGGAAAACTCTCCACCGGCGCACTGGAGCTCTGCATGACGCCCCCTTCGGTTTCGATGGAACCAAGGATACCGTTCAGGGCATACACCGCCATGGCGGCGTAGGTGCCACGGGGAGTCATGGCCACACCCGGCCCCATCCAGACGGATGTCTTGGCGCCGGCTTTGCCCATGGCGCGGGCTGCACGAATAATCTGATCTTCAGGGACCAGGGTGACCTTGGCGGCCCAGGCAGGAGTTTTGTCCTTCAACTCGATATTCCACCATTTGACAACACCGTGCGTCTGTTTTTCCACAAAGGCGGCCTCGTCAACAGTTGCGCCGGTTTTGAAGAGGTTTACCCCTTCCTTGAAATCACCGACAAACTCCTTGCTCCACATCCCTTCCGTCATAATAACATGGGCAATGGCGGCTGCGAGAGCACCGTCCTCACCCGGTTTGATCGGGAGCCACTCGGTGGCCTTGGCAGCAGAGGTGGAGAAGCGGGGATCGACCGTAATGACCGTGCCGCGATCCAGGATATCGCCGAATTTGTTAATCGTGTTTGGTACCTGGCGGTTGGAGCTGAGCGGGTCAGTACCCCAGATTACCAGGCAGGTGGTCTTGGCCAGATCGTAATCACGGTAGCCGAAGAAGCCCTGGGTAAGTCCCGGCCCCATCTTCTCCGCCTCGGCGCAGATGGCGCTGTGGGAGAAGTAATTGGGCGTACCGTAGATTTTAGGCAGCGTGCCGTACAGCAGTTCTGTGGAAGTTGAGGAGTACCGGCCACGCATGTACATCAGTTTTTCCGGCTCGTTGGCCTTGCGCAGTTCCAGCATCTTGTCGGCAACCGTGTCCAGCGCCTCATCCCAGGTAATCGGCACAAATTTGGGATCAATGCCGCGTCCTTTGGCAGGATTGGTGCGCTTCATCGGCACCTTGATCCTGTCCGGATCATACACCTGCTGAACCATCAGGTGACCACGGGGGCAGCAGTAGCCGTTGTTGGCCTTGCTGAGCTGGTTGCCGCGTACCTTGGCGATCCGGCCGTTCTGAACGAAAAATTCCACAGGGCACCAGGCGGTGCACCCCTGACAGGTGGACGGCAGCCAGTTGCCCGGTTTTGCGCCCCCCTCTGCTGCGGCAAACGTGAGGGCGTTAAACAGCGGGCCGTCAAGGGTGATGATCACCCCCGCCGCCAGTGACGCCTTCAGAAAGTCCCTTCTGTTAATGTTCATACGTGTTCTCCTTTCACGGTTTTCACCTTGAGTTCCGGCACCGCCATCGTAACCTCTGCTGTGCCGCACAGATCATCAACTGTTCCTGGTGTCATCTCTGCTTTTGTACCGCTACTTGGTTGCCATCCGGAAATTTTGGATGGCAACCAAGTAGTTTCCGTAGCGGAAAGCGGGGATTTTTTCTCCTGGCAAGGAAATCAAGGGATTACACGGAGGCGTACATAGGTACGCCGCACACGTAAGACCGCAGATTGACGCCGCAAGGGGGAAAAAGCACCCTTTCCGAACAGAAACTACTTTTCATCCGCACCCCCCTTCGCCGCATACCCCTTCAGCTCCGCAACGGCATCCTGGAAACTCTGCGCGGCCGTATCGAGCAACAGCATGGCGTATTTTTTATTGTGCACTCCGCCGCCGGCGGTTACGACCCGCAGGTTCTCCTGACCCGTTTTGAGCTTGGCCGTTGCCTTGCTCAGGATCGCAGCCGGTGCAACACCCTGTGCCTGTGCTACCGCTTCCAGCGCAGCTTTTTCGGCAACTCTTGTTTCAGCCACCGCATCCACAATATCCTTGGCCCACTGCACGGTCATTTTGCCGTACTTTGGATCGTTGTGGTGGCAATCAGCACAGCTCTTGTTCGACCCTTTCCTGACCTTGTTCCCCTTGGCATCGCGGCCGTCCTGCTGGTGGCAACCGGTACAGTTGGTGCCGAAGGAGTGCATCAGTGATGGATATTTTTCCTGTACCCCTACGCCGCCGGAGCCGGCCAGAAGTTTTTTGGTGTAGAAGTGCGGTTCCGGATGGCATGCGTCACAGTTTTTAACCGCCGCGTCCAGATAGGATGATTTCTTATGGTCAATGGTTTCGTGACACTGGGAACAACGGGCGGTCTGTTTGGTGACATGCTCCATGTGCATCAGTTTTTTGTCACTTACCTTCGCCATCAGTTCGGGAGACGCATCATGGTGGCATTCGAGACACAGGTCCATTTTCAGCGCCGTGCTCCCCATGACCATTTCCAGGTGGCAGCGATTACAGGAGATCTTCGCCGCTTCCAGTTCCTTGTGGGTGATCGGCTTCTTCGGTTTGCCATCCCCGAGTTCAGCCACATCCTTTTTCATCTCCAGCGGTTTTTCAGGAATTTCGTGACAGACGGCACATTTGGCGCGTCCCTCGTTTTCCTTTGCCTTCCGGAAATGGCAGATAAAGCAGAGCTCTTTCGGTACTTCGAAATGCTTGCCCCGGGTCTGATGTAAATGACAGGAGGTGCATTGCAGCTTCTGCCCATCGATCATTTTTTCGAGGTGGGTTTTATGTTCGAACGGCTTGAGGTTGCCTTTATATTTGGTGTCATACTTCTTTTTGTAATCGATCTGCTGTACCAGAAGTTTATCCATGGGGTGACACTTTGCGGTAGTGCAGCTCAGATCGCTCACCGAAGGGCGTTTGCGCACTTCCTTGTCGCCGGTGGCCAGGTAGGAGAACAGCTGGCCAAGTCCTCTGAATTTAGCCTTTGGTGTCGGTTTTTCCCCCGGCTTGTAATGACAGTCGATACAGCCGGTAATCTTGCCGGTTTTCTTGTCGGGCAGACTATGCTTGTCCTTTTTCCAGGTATCGTAATTCGGTTTCATAATGTGGCACTGCGTGCCGCAAAACTCGGAACGGCCCGAGTAATTTTCCGCAACCAGCAGGATCGCCAGCACGCCCCCCGCCAGTACTACAAGAACGGCCACCAGAATGATAAGCCATCTCCACATTTTTTTTCTTTTCTGGTGTGCCTCTTTGATCTTTTCGTTCACTGATTCATGCCCCCTTACTTTGTGATAGTGTTACGTTCCGGTAACAGTTCGGTCAAATAACCTTAATTTTTCCTTCAGGCGCTTTCTTCGCGGAGCTTTTCCCAAAGACTCTTACGGGATACCCCGAGAATCTCTGCAGCTCGGCTTTTGCGCCCTCCGGTGCTGCTCAGGACCCGGTCGATGTAATGCCTTTCGAACTCGGTTATGGCTTCCTTGAGCGGTATGCCTACGGTTATCTTCTCAAAGATCGTGCCAAGCGGCTGACCGTTGGCTGGGGAAGGGGGGAGATGGCGCTGGTGGATCTGTTGTCCGGGGTACAGGAGGCTCAACTGTTCAATCAGGTTGGAGAGCTCACGGACATTGCCGGGCCAGGGGAGTAGCATGAGGCGCTCGAGAACCTCGGGTGTCATACGGATTTTTTTCCCCGGGTCGGAGGAAAAACGCTCAATAAAATGTGCCGCCAGCAGGGGGATGTCTTCGCGGCGTTCGCGCAGCGGTGGAATCTGCAGGGAGATGACATTGATGCGGTAGTAAAGATCTTCGCGGAATTCACCGGCGGCGATCATGGCGGGCAGGTCGCGGTTGGTGGCGCAGAGCAGGCGGAAATTCAGTTCGTACGGTGACGTCCCCCCTACCCTCGTAGAAGATCGTTCCCCCAGCACCCGCAGCAGCTTCGCCTGAACCGCCTGACTCAACTCACCGATTTCATCCAGAAACAGTGTGCCGCCATGGGCAAACTCCAGATAGCCGGGACGGCTCCGCTCGGCACCGGTATAGGCACCGCGCTCAACGCCGAACAATTCCGCCTCGATGAGCGATTCCGGGATAGCGGCGCAGTTGACCCGCACCAGCGGGCCGGCTGACCGGGGGCTCAAGGAGTGAAGCGCCTCCCCCAGCAGTTCCTTGCCGGTGCCGCTCTCGCCCAGGAGCAGCACGCTGGCTTCACTGTCCGCCACAACCGCCAGCGTATCCAGCACCGCCTGCATGGCGGGCGCGCGGGTGACAATCCTTCCCAGTGCCCCGCCTGCTCCGGTCAGGTCGGCGACCTTTTTTTCGAGGCTGCGGAATTCCAGCAGCCGCTCCAGCTTCATGAGCAGCACATCCACCGGAAACGGCTTGGTGATAAAGTCGAATGCCCCCAGCTTCATGGCTCTGACCGCCATCTCCACCGTCGCCTGCCCGGTCATGACCAGCGCATGGCAGCGCGGCTGAGCAGCCAGAATATCAGCCAGAACGTCGAGCCCGTCGGCATCGGGCAGCCTGACATCCTGAAGCACCAGGTCGAATGATTCGTCGCAGCAGGCTGAAAGCGCCTCCGCTCCGCACACGGCCAGGCGCGTCCGGTATCCTTTCCGGTCAAGCGCCTCGTACAGGGCCTCACCCAGAAGCGGATCATCCTCTACCAGCAGCAGTTTAACAGCATTCATAGTTCCCCTCCGGCGGGCGCAGCGGGATTCTGACCGTGAAGGTCGTTTCACCCGGGCGGCTCTCAAGGGCCATGCTGCCGCCATGCATTTCCACAATGCTCTTGCAGATGGCCAGACCAACCCCGGTTCCCTCACCGGCCGGTTTAGTGGTGTAGAATATGTCAAAAACCGCATCCCGGGCCTCCTCCGGTATGCCGCTCCCGTAATCATGAACATGGATGTTGTAGAAACCGTCACCGGCAGATGCGCTCAGCAGCACCTTCCCCCGGGGGGGTGATGCATCGGCGGCGTTGATCAGCAGGTTGAGAATAACCTGCTGGATCTTCCCTTTATCCAGACAGAGCATGGAGGGGGGCAGGCAGCGGTCTTCAGCGAAAAAGAGTACGTCGTGCCTGCGCAGCGCCATGCGGGCAAATTCCGCACTTTCGGTAAAGAACCGGTCGCTTGAATGGGCCTGAAGTTCCAGGGTGGCGGCCCGGCTGAAATCGCTTAACTGGCGCACGATCCGTTCAATGCGTTCGCTTCCCTGTTTGATGATCTCCAGGTTGCGGTTAGGGCCGAATTTTTCCTGTTCAAGATTATGGAGACAGGTAGTGATGGTTGCCAGCGGGTTGTTGACTTCATGGGCCACGCCGGCCACGATCTTGCCGATGGAGGCCAGCTTTTCACTCTGTATCAGCTGGAATACGACATGCTTCCGTTCCGCCTCACTGCGGCGCAGACGTTCCAGCATCTCACGGAAACTTTCCTGGAGAGCGCCAATTTCATCGGGACGACGGGGGCGAAGTTCAATATCAAGGTTATCTGTGGATACCGCCGACATAAGGGCAGCCAGGCGTTCAAGCGGGCGGGCCATGCCACGGCCGATCAGCCAGGAGAGCAGTGTACCCAGAAGGAAAAATGCCATGGTTATAAGGATTATACGCCGGGCCATGCCGGCTAGTTCCTGTTCCAACTGAGCTGTTGAAATCCCCACCCTGAGCGCTCCCCAGCTTTTCCCATAGATTCGGAGCGGCATGGCCATGTCCAGCAGGGCGGAATGTCCGCTGCCCGCCACTAGCAGCCGGCTTGAATACCGCCCTTCGGACAGGGCGATCCCGGTGAGCGGATCATTATAGATTTTTCCGTATTCCGGATAACTGTTGTGGGCCAGAACCTTGCCGTTCCGATCGGTCACATAGGCGTACACCACCGGGAAGCCGGCATTGTTCATAATCTCTTCGATGAAGTTATCCAGCAACCCCCCCTCTTCAATGACTCCCATCTCTTCGTACAGCAGGGCGTTGATAATCGGCGAAGACAGCGATGTCACCATCTGCCGTCCCTGTTCCTCCAGATTCTCATAGAGCAGGTTCCGTTCATTCTTCCAGGACCACCACCCCCACAGGGCGGACGACAACGCCACCAGCAGCACTGCCAGCAGCACGAACTGGGTCTTGATGCTGATGGTAACGCGCGGCTTCATCGGTGACACCCGACACCGCAGCCATGGGGGATTTCCTTGATCATACGGAAAATGCCCTGATAGTCGTCCCGGGAAGCCGGGGCAAACCCATGGCGGAATTCATCGTCCCAGGTCTGCATCATTTTTTGATGGGCGGGATTATTCCGGTCCAGCCTCAGGAGGGCGGTGGTTAATGCGGTGACGATCTCGGGAGGGGTATCCTTCCGCACCACCAGCGGCACCGACGGAATCGGAGCTGACCAGGCCAGTATGCGCAGGCCGTGGGACTTGTATTTTTCCGCCACCACATCCTTTACCGCCCCGACGTCAAACTGTCCCTTCAGGATGGCCTTGGCCACCGCATCGTGATGCTGCAGATTGGTATAGGATTTCAGATCGCGCAGATTAACCCCGTTGTCCCACAGCAGATAGCGGGGAATCAGGTTCCCGGACGTTGAATGGGGCGAACCGAAAGCCATGCTCTTGCCGCGCAGATCCTTGATCTCTTTCAGCGGTGAATCGCTGCGCACGATTATGGCGCTGCGGTAGAAGGGGATACCATCTTTGTTGCGTGGTTTGAGGATCGGGATGGCGGCATACTGGGTGTTTGCTTCGGCAAACGTCACATCCCCCAGAGAACTGACCTGGGTTACTCCGGTCTGGAGGAAGCGCACCGCTTCGGGGTAGTCCTTGCTGATCTTGAGTTCGAAGCGGTACGGAGTCTGGGCGGTCAGGTAATCCATGATCGGCTGGTAGCGCTTGTACATGACCAGGGGATTGTAGCGCGGGATAACTCCGAAACGTACCAGCGGCTTATCAGCAGCTGCTGCGGGGAGCAGCATAACGAGGAACAGGAGCAGGAAAAGGAACGGTCCAGACTTCATTGCAGCATCCAATCTTTGAAGAGATAGTTACCGCCCAAACACTATATCCGCTTTAGCGGATAAATCAAGGTTTCAGATTTCATTCCTGGCACTCTGTGACAGCTAACCCCCCTCAATCCCCCCTTACCTAAGGGGGGAAGCCTTGAAGTCTCCCCTTAGATAAGGGGAGATTTAGAGGGGTTATCCGCGAAAACAATAGAGCTGCATGTGCACAGGATCTATTCCCCGTGGCTATTTACATTTGACAGGCAAATGGTTACCAATTCGAAACACAACTACGCCATAACGCGGAGAAATGGGGCGTTATTGCCACAATAAGCCGCCGGTAGTGACAAGTAGCACGTTACCTGCCAGAGTATCAGAAACCTGCAATCGGGCTTGACGCCTCCACGTAACCGTTCTATAAACCTTCAACCATGAAACATCTCGCCCAAACCATCAAAGCACTTTCCGACCCGCTCCGTCTGCGCATCATCCTGCTGCTGCAAGCCAATGGGGAGCTCTGTGTCTGCGACCTGATGGCGGTACTGGGACTGCCCCAGTCCACCGTATCGCGTCATCTGGCCTACCTGAAACGAAGCTGTTGGGTTGATACCCGCCGGGACGGGGTCTGGATGTATTACACACTCAGCCGGGAAAGCTGCGATACCTGCCGGGAAATATTGGCGACCCTTCAAACACACGCATCCAGCCTGCCCGAAGCTGACACCGACCGGGCAGCCCTTGCCTCTTTCCTGCAGGGCAAACCATCAGTTTGCCTCTAAATCACATCGACCACGTTTTTTCATCTTGATATATCCGCTAAAGCGGATATAATCGCCGGGCATTCAAATCAGTGAGGTGTCCGCATGACAGACAACATTTCCCGAAAACTCTCTTTCCTTGATCGCTGGCTGACCTTATGGATTTTTGCCGCCATGGCGCTGGGTGTCGGGATGGGCTATTTCGTCCCCGGTGCGGAATCGTTTATCAACTCCTTCCAGGTCGGCACCACCAACATTCCGATTGCCATCGGCCTGATCCTTATGATGTATCCCCCCTTTGCCAAGGTGAAGTATGAGGATATGCCGGAGGTGTTTCAGAACAAACAGATTCTCGGCGTTTCACTGATCCAGAACTGGCTGATCGGGCCGGTGTTGATGTTCGTGCTGGCGGCTCTGCTGCTTCCGGACAAGCCGGAATATCTGGTTGGATTGATCATGATCGGCCTGGCCCGCTGTATCGCCATGGTGATTGTCTGGAACGAACTGGCCAAGGGCAACACCGAGTACGCCGCAGGGCTCGTGGCGTTCAACAGCATCTTTCAGGTGTTGTTCTACAGCGTGTACGCCTGGTTTTTCATCACCGTGCTGCCGCCCATGGTCGGGCTGAAAGGGATGGTGGTGAATATCAGCATCGGCCAGATCGCCGAGAGCGTTTTTATCTATCTCGGCATCCCCTGCATCGCCGGTGCCCTCACCCGCCTGATCGGCGTGAAGGTCATGGGCAAAGAGCGCTATCACCGGGAATTCGCCCCGAAAATCAGCCCGCTCACCCTGCTCGCCCTGCTGTTCACCATTGTGATTATGTTCAGCCTGAAGGGGAATCTGATCGTTCAGCTGCCGTTTGACGTGGTGCGAATCGCGATCCCGCTGAGCATTTATTTCATCGTCATGTTTGTGGTGTCATTCTGGATGGGGAAAAAGATGGGCGCTGATTACAGCAAGACCACTACCCTCGCCTTCACCGCCGCCAGTAACAACTTCGAGCTTGCCATAGCCGTAGCGATTGCGGTCTTCGGGCTGAACTCCGGTGCAGCATTTGCTGCGGTTATCGGCCCCCTGGTAGAAGTGCCGGTCATGATCGGACTGGTGCATGTTTCATTCTTTTTTAAGGAACGATACTTCCGGTGAAAATAAACCGTATCAAAAAGATAACCCGGTCAACCAGGGTAGCGCAGGAAAATGCAGCAGACAGCTGCTGCGGCAGCAATGACACGGAAACGGCGTCATGCTGCGGCCCCCGGATGGTGATAGCCGGCGGGGAGATTACGGATAAAGTTCCCGGTTTCCTTGACTGGGTCGGGACGGCGGCTGAAAAAGTACCGCGCATCGCCACTTCGCTGTCATATGCCGACCATATAGGCGCCTGCCTGGCTCGCTGGGGAATCAACCGGATGCGCTACATCGTCCCGCCGGGCCGTTATGCCATCGGCACCCCCGGTCCGGATGCACCGGTACTGGTCACCGGCAATTACAAGATGAGTTTTGACCTTGTGCGGAGTGCGTTATCCGGCAGAAATGTCTGGCTGCTGGTACTGGAAACATACGGTGTCAATGTGTGGTGCGCTGCGGGCAAGGGGACGTTCGGCACGGCTGAACTGATCCGGAGGATTCAGAAAACCGGACTCCACGAGGCGGTCAACCACCGACGGCTGTTCCTCCCGATCCTGGGGGCGCCCGGCGTCTCTGCTCAGGAAGTGGCAAAACGCACCGGCTTTTCTGTTCGGTACGCCACAATCAGGGCACAGGACCTGCCGGCTTTTCTCGATAACGGCATGGTGACGACTCCGGTAATGCGGAAGATCGGCTTCACAACCTACGACCGACTGGTGTTGGTGCCGGTGGAGGTCGTGCTGACGCTCAAGTCCATAGCTCTTTTCGGCGGGGCGGTTTTTCTGGCCGCACTGCTGGCAAACGGCCTTGGTGCTGCCGTTCTCATGACCCTGGCGTATCTTGGCGCCGTTCTCACCGGCGTAGCCGTCGTGCCGATTCTGCTCCCCTGGATTCCGGGCCGCAGCTTTGCCGTAAAAGGCGTATTGGCCGGTGTCGTGTGGAGTGCAGCCCTGTATCTGTACGCCGGCGGCAGCAGTTGGAATGTGACAACAGCAGTCGCTGCATTTCTTGCCCTCCCCGCTATTTGCGCCTTTTACGCCCTCAATTTCACCGGCTGTACCACCTATACCTCACGGTCCGGCGTCAAGAAGGAGATGCATCTGGGGATACCGGCCATGGGCAGCGCCATCATCGTCGCGGTTGTAGTGCTTGTTGCGGGAAGATTCCTGTAGGGGGGGCCGATGTTCGGGTTACGGTATCTGGAAGACGTGGTTACGCTCCGGTTGGACCAGGCAGGATGTACCGGTTGCGGCAGGTGTGTCGAGGTCTGCCCGCACGAGGTTTTTTCTTTAGAGGAGAGGAAGGCACGGATAGATGACTGTGACGCCTGTATGGAGTGCGGCGCCTGTGCAAAAAACTGCCCGGTCAGGGTGATTACTGTTGATGCGGGAGTAGGTTGCGCATCCGGCATGATCAACGAATGGTTGCAGGCGCATAACATCCGCAGGGTTGGTGGTGGCAGCTGCTGCTGATGTGAATGGACCTCCCGTTTTGGGCTGGAATAACTCCAAACCGACTACGTAAACTAATCTCCCACTCCCCCTCAACCGGCCTTCGGCCACCTTCTTCCTCAGGGAAAGGGCATAGTCAGTAGATCAGTACTAATTTTTCCCCCTTGACATTTCCTCGGCTCCATTGTTATATGACTAAACAATCATATAACGATGGAGTGGACAATGGACAAAACTTACATCCGCGCAGAAATCCTTAAAGCCCTCGGTCAACCTACCCGCCTGAAAATAATTGAATTCCTGCGCGACGGTGAACGCTGCGTCTGCGAAATATTCCCTGCCATCAGTGAAGAGCAATCCAACACCTCGCGCCATCTGAGTCTGATGTTGTCATCCGGCATCCTCAGCCGCCGCAAAGAGGGGGTCAAGATCTTCTATGCCGTAAAACGCCCCGAAATTTTAACAATTGTCGATCTGGCAACCACGATCATGACGCAGGAAATTACAGGCCGTCATGAAATGCTGCTGGCCGCGTAGGTAATGGTTCAATCGCCCGGGCAGTAAGCCTGGATGATGATGGAGAGGATATGCTGAAACAAACAGCCGATTACATAACGTTTACCCTGATGGGGCTGACGCCCGGCACTCACACCGGCGAAGCGGTTAACTTCTTCCTGTACGACACAACTAAAATTTTCCTGCTGCTCTCGACGATCATCTACGTTGTGGCGATCATCCGCACCTCGTTCCCGCCGGAAAAGACCAGGCGTATGCTTTCCCATAAGCGGGAATATGTGGGCAACATCCTGGCAGCACTTCTGGGGATCGTCACCCCCTTCTGCTCCTGTTCGGCGGTGCCGCTTTTTATCGGCTTTGTGGAATCCGGCGTCCCGCTGGGAGTTACCTTTTCCTTTCTTATTTCATCCCCCATGGTCAACGAAGTTGCCCTGATCATGCTGTGGGGGCTGTTCGGCTGGAAAATCGCCCTGATCTACATCGGAACTGGCCTATTGGTGGCAATTTTCTCCGGCATCATCATCGGCAAGTTAAAGATGGAGAAGCACGTTCAGGATTATGTCTGGGAGATGCAGGTCGGCAATGCCGAGATTGTGCAGATGTCGTTCCGGGAAAAACGTGAGTACGCCGGTGAGTACACCTTCAGCCTGTTGAAAAAAATCTGGCCCTATGTGGTGGTCGGGGTCGGCCTGGGTGCATTTATCCACGGTTACGCCCCGCAGGACTTTCTGTTGAAATATGCCGGACGCGATAATCTCTTCGCCGTGCCGTTGGCGGTGCTGATAGGAGTACCTCTTTACAGCAACGCCGCTGGGGTGATTCCCATTGTCCACGCCCTGATGGAAAAAGGGATGGCCATCGGTACCGTGCTCGCCTTTATGATGGCGGTCACGGCGCTGTCTCTGCCGGAGGCGATTATTCTCAAGAACGTCTTGAAAAACCGACTTTTAGCGGTATTTTTTGGCATAGTTGCAGTTGCAATTGTCTGTGTCGGCTATCTGTTTAACGCGATCCTATGAGTAAAAACCATGTCTAACATTGACAGCACCATATCGAAGCGTTTGATTTTCGCCATCTCCCTGACCGCCATTACTCTGGTGGCGGAGGTCATCGGCGGCATCTGGTCCAACTCCCTGGCGCTTCTGTCTGATGCGGGCCATGTTTTTCTCGATCTGTTCGCCCTGATATTGTCGCTGGCGGCAATCAAGCTGGCTGCCAAACCGCCCAGCGAGAACCATTCTTATGGTCTCCACCGGGCGGAGGTGCTGGCATCTCTGATCAACGGGCTGACCGTTTTTTTGATGGCGATCGGCATTCTGTATGAGGGAAGCAAACGGCTGTTTGCCCCGGAAGCGGTGCAGACCACGCCGATGCTGGTTATTGCTGTTCTCGGCCTGGCGGCCAATCTGCTGGCGGCTAAAGGGCTGCACGGACACTCCCATGATGACCTGAATGTGCGCAGTGCTTTTCTGCATGTTTTGGGAGATGCGGCAGCTTCGGTAGGGGTTATTGCTGGCGCAATTCTGATGCACTACACCGGCTGGTATCAGGCCGATCCAATAATCTCCATCGCCATCGGCCTCCTGATTCTGGTCGGAGCGGGACGGGTACTGCGCGAGGCGGTCCATATCCTGATGGAAGGGGTGCCACGGGGGCTTTCTGTGGAGCAGGTTGCCGGATGCATTCGTGGCATTGAGGGGGTAGCGGATGTCCACCATCTTAATGTGTGGGCAGTCTGTTCACATATCATCGCCCTGTCTGCCCATGTGGAGATCCACCCGGAAAACAACGGAGAGCGGGAGGATCTGCTCCACCGGATCGAGCACGAGCTGGCGCACAGGTTCCACATCACCCATACCACTATCCAGCTTGACTGTTCCACCTGTAGCGGTGGGCCGTTGATCAAAGGGTTCAGCCATACACACAGAGCAACGTGCGGACATCAACACTGAACAGAATACTGACACAACGAGGAGAACAGACCATGAAAATCGAAGTATTAGGAACCGGCTGCGCCAAATGCAAGTCGCTGTACGAAGCCGTAAAAACGGCGGTGAAGGAAAAGGGGATTGAGGCAGAGATCGTCAAAGTGGAAGACATTCCATCCATCGTGAAGTACGGCGTTATGAGCACCCCGGCACTGGTGATTGACGGGAAAGTGAAGTTTTCCGGCAAAGCGGCGTCGCCGGGCGAAATTGCGGCACTGCTATGAAAAAACTGCTCATTACAGCGCTGCTGATAACAATCTGCTCGTATTCTGCACAAGCCATAGCTGCCGAGCTCCCCTCATCAAATGACGCCGTCATCCGGGCCGCCCTGGCATCGGGCAAACCGACGGTGGCAGATTTTGGCGCCCGCACCTGCATTCCGTGCAAAAAAATGGCTCCGATCCTGGAAGAACTGAATCGTGAATTGAAGGGCAAAGCGAACGTCACTTTTACCGACGTCTGGGCAGCGCCAGCCATTGCCCAGGACTATCGTGTCCAGATGATCCCAACCCAGATATTTTTTGACGCCAAGGGAAAGGAAATCAAGCGTCACATGGGCTTTATGGAAAAAGCGGATATTTTGAAGGAGCTTAAAGCAGCGGGGCTGAAATGAGCTTTCAGGATAACATCAGCCAGATCATTACGCTCTATCCGCTGGTTGCGTTTGGAGCGGTCTTTCTGGCCGGGGTGGTTTCTTCCGCTTCCCCCTGCGTTCTGGCCACAATTCCGCTGGTTGTCGGTTTTGTGGGAGGGTACAGCGATGGTGACCGGGGTAAAGCCTTCCGTTACTCCCTTGTCTTTGTCCTCGGATTGTCGCTGACATTCACCGCCTTTGGCGCAGCGGCAGGACTGCTGGGCACCATGTTCGGCACACTTGGCGGGCCGTGGTATCTCATCGCCGGTGGCATTGCCCTGATCATGGGTGGCCAATTGATGGGACTGTATGAGATCCGCCTGCCGATCAGGCGAGATTATAAACCCAAACGGGGGGGCATTGTCGGCGCCTTCCTGCTGGGACTGTTTTTTGGAGTTGTATCGTCCCCCTGCGCCACACCGGTGCTGGTAGTGTTGCTGACCCTGGTGGCAGGAAAAGGCCAGGTTCTCTACGGCATCGCGCTGCTGTTCTGCTATGCCGTCGGGCATTGCCTGCTGATGCTTTTTGCCGGGACGTTCACCGGCTTTGTGGAAGGTTTTGTGAAGGCGCGCGGCGTTGCCAACTTTTCGCTCTGGGCAAAACGGGTCAGTGGTCTGGTGGTTGCACTGGCGGGTGGCTGGTTTGTGTGGCAGGGATTTTGATGGTGCTTGTTTCAGAGCTGCCGCTACGGTAGTAAAGGAGAACCTCCGGATGAAAAGAATTTCTCTGCTGATCGCATTGTGCTTCCTGAACGTGGTTTCCGTGGCATCGGCCCAGGATGCGGCATTTGACGCCTTCCTCACCAGGTTCGATTATGAAACCCGTGCTGACATGAAAATTGACAGTAAAAAACTGATTACCCTGCTGGCAGAAAAGAAGGCGGTGCTGGTGGATATCCGGTTCCCGGAGGAGACTAAAGCCTGGCGCATGGGATTTGGTCTTTTTATCCCGCTGAACGAATTGCCGAAGCGTTTTGGCGAACTGCCGAAAGACAAAATCATCGTAACCGCTTGCCCCCACAAGGATCGTTCAGCCATCGCCATGGCCTACCTGCGGACCAAAGGCTACAAGGCCAAATATCTTACTGACGGTCTGATCGGTCTGGCTGAAAATCTGCGGGGAGACAATGCAAAGGAGTTTTTGGAAGATGCCGGCATCATAAAACCGGGGAAATGACTGGATTTGCAGGGTATTGAGGGTGGTGATCAACATTTCACCGTGAGAAGCACCTTCTCAGCCCGATTCAACGCTTTAATCTGAAGCTCTCTCCGGGAAGCAGACGAGCGGCTGTGCCCCTCTTCGCGATACACCACCTGTAACGGGTGCCGTCCCCGAAAATACTTGGCTCCCCTCCCCTCTGCATGCTGCTGGAACCGCCGTTCAATATCCGTTGTAATCCCGGTGTAAAGCGAGTCATCAGAGCAGAGGATCATATAGACATACCACTTCGCAGCCTGGCTGCTTTCCCCGCCGGAGCAAATCGGCACTAGTTTGTCAGCGCCTTCTTCAGCTTTCCTACCAGCACACAGACGATAATGTACATGACAACATGATTAAACATATCCCACTCGTACAAATGGCTTCCGACGCGAATCTTATCCAAATAGTCGGCCGATGTTTTGGCGATCAGAATTTCAGCAACACATAATATGCCCAGTAGCGTGCTGGTGTACCAGGTCACCAGACAGATGCAGATCAGGTACAGTATGTCGATTGATATCTCACCCGTTATGTAGTCGACATACCCCAATAGTGAAATGACTAGTGTGGCAAAAATAAGACCTTTCACCAAATATGCCCTGCTGTACGTTGCTGGTTTATCCGCCATGTGTGACCTCTGCAATAGATAGATTTGCCGCAAACAGCCTAAAACTAATCCTTTACGGGGGGGGTAACATCCCCGGTTCAGCGATCATCCTCTGGCCGACGTGCCTTATGTTCGGTAATTATTTTTTTGAATGCGGCCTGCTGATCTGGGCGCAACGTAGCACTGATACGCACCTGGCTTGCGTCCAGAAGAGTTTCTATTTGCGGTCGGGTCAGTCGGCGGACCTGCCGAATCGCCTCGTGGGTTTCATGAATTATGGTTTCAACCTGTTCGTGCTGGCGCTCATCAAGGTCAAGTTTTTTGGTCAGTTTTTTTACCAAAACTTCTTCACGAGCACGGGGGCCACCTTTAACTGCGGACTCAAAACGCGGCTGTGAAAGCAAGAATGTCGCAAAGGAACCGCTTGCAACACCGAGTACGAATACGAAAATTATGCCCAACACCGGCTTAACAGGTTTCACGTTATTCTCCTGACAGATAGTTGCCGGCAACAATGGTTTCCTGACTACCACTAATTGCGGCAAACATATCGTTTGAACGAGACGGACTGAATGTGAACGCACCGATTGCAACCATGGCTGCAACAGCGGTAAATAACGGAATCATCCTCCAGACAAGCGTATACCAGGCGGGCTCTTCACGGAGTTCTCTGAGTCGCGCTACAATGCGGGTTTCAAAAAACTCTTCCATGCTCCCCGTGTCAATCTGTTCTTCCCGCGCGACTGCCAGCAGTCGATCCAGCTTCGCATCAGCAGTATTTTTCATCATGCTCCTCCACTACTCTTTTCAATGCCTGGCGGGCACGGTGTGCACGGACCTTCACGTTAGCTTCGCTCCACCCTGTCGCCTCTGACGCCTCCCGCACACTGAATTCTTCCAGTTCCAGCAGGGTAATGATCAGCTGCTCATCAGGTGAAAGTCTGGACATGGCATATTTGAGAAACTGCCGGGCCTGCCGGGCTTCCTGTTCAACCCCTCCCGCCGCATCCGGCAGTTCCACCGCCATGTCATCAATGTGAGTGTAGTATTTCATATGGCGTCGGCTGCGAAGAGTATCGTGGCAGGCCCGAACCGCGATTTTTGTCAGCCAGTGTTCAAAAGGAGCGTCATTGCGAAAGACCGGGAGATGTTCGTACACTTTGATAAACACGTTCTGGCAGATATCTTCCAACTCGTCAGAATCGCAGGCGAAACGAGCGGCGAGTTTGAACACTCGCCGCTTGTATCTGCCCACCAACCGCGCAAACGCGCCATCATCACCATCACGCGCTGCTGAAATGAGACTTTTATCGGTCGGTTCCTGCCGGCTGTCATCCATGAAATATTACTAGCTATCCTGTCTGGGATGTTTTTTGCCACCACGCATCGGCCCCATGCCTCCCTGACTTTCTCGCTTGGCCTGAAGCGCCTTGAACTTCAGAATCTGCTCCGGTGTCAGGATAGCTCGTATCTCTTGGCCAAGCTTTGCGCGCTGTACCGCCATATCCGCCCCTAATGTTCCGATTTTTGCAGCTTGAGCACGAATGGCAGTTTCATCAACGGCATCCGCCTGAATCAGTGCACGTAGTGCCTGCCGTTCACTTTTAAGCTGCTTCATCAACGGTCCCGCCGTGGGGTGATTTTTGGCAAACACCCCTTTTATGGCGTCCTGCTGTTGGACGGTAAGTCCCAATTCGGTCGCCATTTTTTCGAGGTGACGTCCATTGGGCAGCATCCCTTCACCATCAATTATAGCCGATGCCTGGATGGACGAAAAACTGAGTGCTGCTGCCACTACTGCCACTGTTACAAATACTTTTGCTGCTGTTTTCATGATCTTCCCCCTTCAAGTGTGGTTTCTGTTAGGTAAGACGCACGCCAAAGGTAAAAGGTTACATTTTTTTGTGCGGAGGGATCGGCATTTTACTGGTTTTCCTGCTTTATGTACGCTTTTTCTCCCACTGTTCCCGCTCGAACGGCCAGTATTCCTTCATAACATCGATAAGACCGGCCATCCTCCCCCTGAAATTCTGGATGAATTCATCCTGCTCCGGATATCTCCGTTGCCCGGCAATGCTCCGGCAGAGTTCGCGACCTAGTTCCTGTGCCCTGCCAAACAGGTCTGCCTCATCCGGAAACGTGCGAACCCCGGCAGCGGGTGAACCGACCCCGCCGACCGAGCGGGCACCAAGGGTATTCACAAAACGCTCCATGTAGCTGATGACCTCTTCATCATCGCCACCGCCTGATGTTTCTACCACAGCCGCGTACTTCCCTTCAAGGGCCATACAGTGGATCAGGCCATTGCAGCGATCGAACAGCGCTTTCATCTGAGCAGAGACACTGAAAATGTAGTTCGGGCTGGCGAGAATAAAGCCGTCGCAGGCAAGCAGTTTGTCTTTGATCCTGCATTCCCGGACATTGTAACGAGTAATTTGCAATAATATTCATAAAACCAGTCTGTTAAAGTGTTTTTCTCTTGACTTTTCATCGTTACATATTATTATATATGTAACGATGAATGGGA
>CAINRC010000122.1 GCA_903852495.1 uncultured Geobacteraceae bacterium
CACATCATACCTCCCTCCCCTTCAAGGGGAGGGTAGGGGTGGGGATGGGGTGATTCCGGCGCAAAAAGGCCCCCATCCCCCTCCTGACCTCCCCCTTGAAAGGGGAGGAACTTGAACAGCAGAAGATCAGTACTAATTAGATTTTTTAATGGATATTTAATGCAAGTTCAAATTGCTTTTAAAGGTATTATAATCTATTATCAAATCCGATTTTCACTTGCCTATGTTTGTTTGCTTTTACAATTCATAATCAGAAATCCAAAATACAAAATTGCCGTTAAACTCTGGAGCTATTGATGAAAATATTGTTACGAATGATTACAGTGATCTCTCTGGTTGCCGTTTGTACGGCGACACCTCTGTTTGCAGCAACGTCAGCGGCACCATCGGCAGGGGGAAGTCCCTCTGTTGGAGCCGCAAACTTGGCCCCTGCAGTTTCTGGAACCGCTTTCACTCCAGCCGGGGCCGTGACCGTAAAGTCAACGGCTGGTGAAGCGCTTGCACCCGGCTCATCCCTTCAGGCAACTCCGCTTGCCCAATCGACGGAAGCCCCATTAGCGGCGCCTCAATCGGCACTTCAACAACTCGCTAACCCCGCTTCAGCATCCAAGCCAGGTGCCCAATCCATTGTTTCAAAAAATGCTCCGGAACCCTCTGCTATTGAGGCAGCCATGCTGGCATCAGGTAAAGACGCTGAAAAAACATCACCTCAGGCATTTCAGTACAAAGGCCTGCAGCAGTTTGGTTACAGCTTTTTTCGCACCGATGCCGACCCTTTTGCAGCCATGAATGACGTACCTGTCGGACCGGATTATTTGCTAGGAACAGGAGACCGTATTAATCTGACGGTCTGGGGGAGTTTTGATGGTTCCTTTCAGCTTGAAGTAAGCCGGAGTGGTGAAGTTGTTATTCCAAAAGTTGGGTCCGTCAAGGTCGCCGGTGTCACTTTCGGTCAGCTCCCTCAACTGTTATCCGGTCAAATGTCTCGGATATACCGTAACTTCCAATTAAGCGTTACCATGGGCAAGTTGCGCATGATTAAGGTCTACGTTGTCGGTGATATAACTAACCCGGGTGATTATACAATTTCTTCTCTGTCAACTCTGTTGAATGCTCTTTCAGCTGCCGGTGGACCGACCCGCAACGGCAGCCTGCGCTCTATCGCCATTAAACGTGACGGTAAGTTGGTCGATACAGTTGATCTGTATGATTTCTTCCTGAAAGGGGATAAAAGCCGGGATATCAGGCTGCAGCCGGGAGACACGGTTTTTGTCCCCAGTATCGGACCGGTGGCTGGTATCGCCGGAAACGTGCGACGTCCGGCCATTTTCGAGCTGAAAACCGAAAAAACTCTCAAGGATCTTCTGGCTCTGGCAGATGGTATCGTGCCGACCGGTTATCTACAGCGCCTACAGATCTCCCGGATCGATGCTTATGAGAAAAAAAGCGTTTCTGATGTAAATCTTGATCCAAAAACGGCCGGCAAGGACCTTGATACTCTTGCGTCTGCAATTTCGATTAAAGATATGGATCTGGTAAAGATCTTCCCGATCGACAGCACTGTGCGCGGTTACGTCCGGTTATCCGGCTATGTATTGAGGCCGGGAGATTATGCACTTAAGCCGGGTATGACGCTGCAGGACCTGCTGCCTCCAGACAATCTGCTGCCCGAATATCACCAGGCCATAGGAACGTTGAGCCGCCTTGTGCCACCAGACTTCCATATGGAAACATCAGTGATTCATCCGGCAAACGCAGCGGCGGGTAAGGCGGGTTTTAATCCGGAGTTGCAGGAATTTGACACCGTAAAGATTTTTTCCCGCTGGGAAATGGAAGAGATGCCGATTGTACGAATCAGCGGTGAAGTTCAGCGCCCTGGTGAATACCGTCTGCTGGTGGGGATGACTGTACGTGATCTGCTGTACAGTGCCGGTAACGTCAAGCTGACCGCTTTTCTTAAAAATGCCGAGATTTCCCGCATGCGCCGCAGCGGAGACACCGTCTCAACATCATCACTGGTGATCGATCTTGGCCGTGCTCTCGACAATGACCCGCAACACAACCTTGCGCTGGAGCCATTCGACGAACTCTCGGTGCGGCGTATACCCAGCTGGGTTAATGAGGTCGATCGCTATGTAACGTTAAGCGGCGAGGTGAAGTTTCCCGGCAGCTACCCGATCTACAAAGGGGAGCGACTCAGCAACGTTCTGCAGCGGGCGGGAGGTCTAACCGACAAGGCCTACCTGCGTGGTGCTAAATTTACCAGGCGTTCTGTGCGGGAACTGCAGCAGAAACGAATGGATGAGGTTCTTTCCAAGAGCGAACGGGATATTACCCAGAAGCAGGCGGCGGTATCAGCTGTTGCAACATCCAAAGAGGAACTTGAATCAACAAAGTCTGCTTTGGATGCCCTGCTGAAGAATACGGAAAAACTGAAAATGCAAAAGGCCGAAGGGCGCGTGGTTGTTAGCTTTAAACCTGGTCAGGATCTGCTGAACAGCGAATATAACCTACTGCTGGAGGGCGGGGACACTTTTGATGTGCCGCCACGGCCAAGTGTCGTGAATGTATTTGGTACTGTTTACAATCCAAATGCTTTTGTGTACCTGTCAAGCGGCTCTCTATCGACATATCTGGACCTTTCGGGAGGGGCGACCAACGAGGCGGAAACCTCTGATATGTATGTGGTTCGGGCTGATGGCTCTGTGTTCAGCCGTCAGCAAACCCCTCTTTTCGGCAGCTTTCTCTCAACGTCAATGGAACCGGGCGATACACTGGTTGTCCCGCAAAAACTTGAGCGGGTCGCCTGGATGAGGGAGATCAAGGATTGGACCCAGATTCTGGCCAATATTGCACTGACCGCCGGCACTGTTATGCTCGGCTTGAGATAAGGGGGGGATATGAGCGATCAACAGAATATTCGCCCGGAGCTTGAAACTGAAGAAGAGATCAACCTGCTGGAACTGCTGCGGGTGGTGGTGCGTAACCTGCCGCTGATTGTCAAGATCACGACCGCTGCCGTTGTGCTTTCAGTAATTTATTCCCTGACGCTTAAGAACGTCTACACCGCCAAGGCGACTCTGCTGCCGCCCCAGAAGGATTCAGGCGGCGGGGCATCAGCATTGCTCGCATCCATGGGGGGAGGGCTGGCTGGTTTGGCCGGGGGACTTGGCGGCTCTGCCGATCTCTACCTGGGGCTTCTGAAAAGCCGAACGGTTACTGATGCTGTTATTAAACGTCTGGATCTTGCAAATGAGTTTAAATCGAAAAATGCCGACGCAACCAGAGCGGCGCTGCAGGGTTTGGCCAAATTTCAGGCTGGTAAGGACGGCATTATCACGATTACCGTTGACTATGGGGATCCCGTCAAGGCGGCGCTTTTGGCCAACACCTTTATTGATGAATTACAGAAAAAAAGCCAGCAGCTCAACCTGACCAAGGCGAGCACCGAGAGGAGTTTTTTGGAAAAAAGACTGGTTGTCGTCGGTAAGGAGTTAAAAGCGGCTGAAGATGAGATGAAGAGCTTTCAGGAGAAGAATAAAACTCTCAAGGCTGACAGCCAAGCCGCTGCTGCTATTGAGGGTGTTGCCCGGCTTCAGGCGGAGGTTGCCACGAAAGAGGTTCAGCTGGCTGCACTGCGTAATTCCATGACCGATGAAAGTGCCGAAGTACGGATGCTGCTGGCTGGAATAACAAAGCTGAGAAGTCAACTGCATACCATGAGCGGCAGTGGTGGTGGAGGAGTTATTCCGACGGTCGGTAACGCCCCGTCGATTGGAGTGGAATATATCCGCCGTCTGCGTGAACTGAAGACTCAGGAAGCGCTGTTCGAACAGTTAACCAAACAGTTTGAAATGGCCAAGATCAGTGAAGCCCGCGATTCGTCCTCACTGCAGGTGCTGGACGAAGCGGTGGCTCCGCTGTACAAAAGCAAACCGAAGCGTTCGATGATTGTGATCCTCTCGGCGGTTACCGCCTTCTTCTGCTCGATCTTCCTAGTGTTTATCAAAGAGTATCTGGCCAAGTTATCGCCTGAAGACAGTGCCATTTTGAGCGATATGAAGGGGTCGCTGAAGGGGATGCTGCGGCTGCGGCGTTCGGCAGGTAAGTAGTACCATGTAATTCTTGTTTTTTTGCGGATAACCCTAAATCTCCCCTTACCTAGTTGCCATCCGGAAACTCCGGATGAGCAACTGTTGGTTTCCGTAGCGGAAAGCGGGGATTTTTTCTCCTGGCAAGGAAATCAAGGGATTACACGGA
>CAINRC010000123.1 GCA_903852495.1 uncultured Geobacteraceae bacterium
GCAACGTATCCGGAGTAGTAGCTGTTGTATTCTGGTGTGTATCTGCCGGTTCCCAGTGAATGGCAGGTCGCACAATCTGTAATGGCAACTCCCCAGAGAGGAGTGTCTTTCCCACCATGGCAGCTTACGTTTTTACAGGTGACGTCACGAGCTGGGTTATACTCATACGTCGGATCTGCAACAGCGCTTCTTGCCCTAAAGTCTGATGTAATCGACAACCGTGCATCATCAAGCATACCGTGTGCTGGTGTGTTGTAACCGAAGCCTTTGTGGCACGTATCACAGGTTACGGTTGCCAGAGTGTCATGGGAGTCGTGGCTTAATTTCATGTTGGGGAAAGTAGTACCGTTAGGTGGAGCCCCGTGGCAGGACGTACAATCAGAGGCAGCAGCACCTACAGGAGCACCATTGGTGTGGCACTTTGTACATGCAACTTTTGCTATCCCGCCTCTAAAATCATCGCCATGGCATGACTTACATGGCCCTGAATTAACTTTTGCTACTGTTTTGTGCGTTGCAGTCCAGCCCACCGGATGCCCGCTTTCAGGACCGAAAACTGAAGCAGAGTTCTTGTCGCCGCAGCCGCCAAGCGCAAGTGCCAGGATTGCAGTAAAAATTATATGAGATGGTTTTATTTGTGACATGACGCACACCTCACATTATTCTGGCGCCCGTGACATTTGACACACGATGCCGGATTAATTCTGCCGTCGATTTTGTGCTGGCTCAGATAGTCACCGCGGTGGGGAAGGTTCCGCTGCGGGTCGCTGCTGAATTTTTCACTTGGTTTCAACTCATCTTTACGAGTATGGCAGTCCGTGCAGAATGATTCCTGGTGGCAGCTGCTGCATGCCTGACGTGAAGCTGTGGCATAAAAACGATGCTTAGCAATAAAATCAGGAGCACGGTGGTTCAGTGACGCCCACGAATCTGTGTGGCATTCTGTACAGTCAGGCAATGAATACGTTTTTCTTACATCTTCAGGATGGGTGGTCGGCAGACTGGTTGTGCCGGCACAGGCGTATAACAGCCCCATCAACAGTAAAAGTACAGACATGATTCCGATTTTATTTTTCACTCTTTTTCCCCCCTTCAGCAACTAACTTTGTGTCAAAGCTGTAGGTTGCCTTCACCAGCCCGCGAACCTCGTTGTCAAAATCGGGGTTTTTGGAATATTCGATGTCAGCCCCGACCTTTAATTTACGGTTGATTGTGTAGCCGGCAGCGCCGGTGATTGAATAACTGTTGTTGCTGCCGTTGATGCTTTTGTCATAGTTTATGTTCATTGCATCAAGAGTCAAGTCCATCTGGTCAATTTTAGTGGAAACAAAGGCGCGGAGTTCAGTGTAGCGCAGTCTGTCTACGCCTCCATCCATGAAATGCAGCGAGCCGCCCACCACATACGAGTCAGCCATCGTGTAGCTGGCCTTGCCACCAAAAAATGCGGCATCACCAGATTTGTCGTAGTTGTAGAATTTGTAATCTGCCGTCAGGGCAAGATTACTTACTCCCGTGTAGGATACGCTGGCGCCAGCGAAGGTCTGCTTGTCATTGTTTTTCCAGACCGGGTTGGTCAGGCTCAATGCGCTAGTGGTAACGCTGGCAAGGTAATCCTTGATGTTTATCTGTGAGTAATCAACACCGATACGAAGGGAGGACAGCGGAGTGTAGGCCAGAGCATAGTTGTTTTCCATCCAGCCGTTGGTGATGGAGTTGTACGCTGAACGACCGGTAATATCAACCTGGCTAAACGGCCTGACCCACAGATCGAGGCCTTCTTCTTCGCGGAAAATGCTCTTATCTTCGCGAAAATTTTTAAGGGCGCTCAGTCCCACCGTATAATATTTACTGTTTGTATGGGAGATTCGGGCACCGTAAATAAGCGCTCCTCCCTTATTGCTTGTTTCCGTCATAACGGAATTCCCGACAAACGCAGACGCTCCGAAGCCGTAATCAAAATCGCTGCGCAGGTAGACACCGTCAAACCGTTCAGCGGCGACGCCCTCACTTATGAACTGACGCCCAAGAGTTGCAACTGCATTACTTTTCGGAGCCCGATAGGTAAGATACGCGTATTGAAGATCCCCCTCTGTTGAGCTGGAGCTGGCAGTTGACTTATCAGCCAGATCCGCACGACCCCAGGCGCCGAGGTGAAACATCACCCCAGAACCATCACTACGGTTGTCGACCATACTGAGACGCAGGTACTCATAGGCCGGCAAAATGGTCTTTTTGGCTCCCATGTTGTCTGTTGTTGACCGCATACGGAAGATTGTGTTGGACTCCCCTGAAAATGAATAGTCAGAAGCCATAAGCGGTAACGAACAGAGCAGCGATGAAGCCAGCACTGCCATCCCTATTCCAAGGGGTAAACAGCTTTTTTTCGCGTTATTTCGTTTCAAAATATTCCCTCCTTTCCGGAAGATGCGTTCTACTGAACCATGATATGGTGAATATGTTTTGAGGCGTGCGCTGCAACCGTTTAGATCTCCTTTCTGTCGTTGCGTGTCCGGTCTTAGCTTTGCCTTTATAAATTATGTGATTTCCCCTAATAGTTACTGCTATCTAGCTCTTATCGGTTTCTATGGTCAGCCGCCCGTTTTTCTTCTTTTTATTGCGAATACACGACCTGCCATCTGGTGAAATAACTGTATGACCAGTGAAATAACGACATTCTGACCAGTAGCCCAGCAAGCCACAAAAGACAGTTCGCCGGAACAACGTCGCCATAACCACTTGAGGTATCGGCTTATTGTTTTGTCTTTGAGTGGGACTGCATCAACAAATTGCAAGTAACTTACTTATCTGATTACTTGTGTCTCGGAGTTAGAGCACAAATCAGGCCAACAATTACCATCCTTGAAAACTACTCAAAAAAAAACAGACGGGCGTTTCTAGCATGATGTTATTAGTTTCTGGGCGTGCACTCAGTTTTTTGAATTGGTGCATATATACTAGTCCTCACGGGAGGTTTCTGTACGTGATTAGCATTGGTTTGTTTTTATGGACACCATCTATTCTTCCTCACTCTCGCGCACTCGTTCTCTTTTAGCCCGCCTTGCAGCTCTTGCCGACACATTCTTCGGTTGTGCCTCCACTACGGGGGCCGGAGCCTGCTGCTGGACAACGGCTGACGGTGTTGGCGCCGGCTGCTGGACAGCGGCCACCGGTGCTGGTGGCACATTGGGGGTCTTCTGCTCTCCACTGCCGGCGGGCGATCCTGTACGGGAATCCCCCGCTTCCGGATACAGCGCCTTTGCCCGACTCTTGTACCGGTCAGGAATGTCATATTCCCTGTTAGTGTAGTGGGCAATTCCAGCGGAATCATTCCACCGGTACACTGTACCAAACGCCGGCGATGAAACCAGCAGTATGGCTATTATCAGACTTTTCATATGGCACCGCACCTTTATAATACTGCAGAATATTCAATGTTTAATAACCTGCGCAGACCTGAGGCAGCGGCGGTGACGGTATCACACAACACCCTGAATGTACAGGTGGTATTCTCTCAAACTACGTCAGATAATACTGCCTCCTAGAGTCCAGCCGAATGCTGTAACATTGACAAACCGGCCATTGGATTATTATAGTGCAGTCGTACCTAATTATCACCGCCGGAGGAGTAACTCGTCATGCCGATGTATGAATACCGTTGCACAAGCTGCGACCACCAATTTGAACTGCGCCAGAAATTTTCTGACCCGCCAGCCAGCCAATGCCCACAATGCGGCTCTGCCGTTGAAAAGATGATCTCATCAGCAGCCTTCAGCCTTAAAGGTGACGGCTGGTTCAATACCGGCTACTGCCCGAAAACCGAAGCGCCAAAACCGGCCGGCTGCGGCGGCTGCGCCTGTTCGGGTGAGTAGAACCAGGCTGTTCAACACGGAGACACAGAGACACCGGGACACTGAGAAAACCGGGATACAAGGCTTTCTGTTTTAGTTTTCCTCTGTGTCTCGGTGCCTCTCTGTTTCAATATTCTTACTAGCCACCATCCCCGGAGCCCACCCATGAAGGTTAAAAAAGCTGTTTTCCCGGTTGCCGGCCTCGGCACCCGCTTTCTCCCCGCCACCAAATCATCCCCCAAGGAGATGCTGCCGCTGATTGACAAGCCGTTGGTGCAGTATGTGGTGGAGGAAGCGGTCGCCTCCGGAATCGAGCAGATTCTTTTCGTTACCGGCCGCGGCAAGCATAATATTGAGGATCACTTCGATATTTCCGTGGAGCTGGAAGCGCACCTGTACGATAAGGGGAAGGATCGGGAGCTATCGCGGGTACGTGAAATTGCCGAGATGGTGGATATATTTTACGTGCGCCAGCGGCAGGCCATGGGGCTTGGCCATGCCATCCTCTGCGCCAAGGATTTTGTCGGTAACGAACCTTTTGCCGTTTTACTCGGCGATGATATTGTCGACACCAATGGCAGCGAACGTCCCTGCCTCAGGCAGCTGCTGGATGTGTACGATCAGCGGGGCGCTTCCGTGCTGGCGCTGGAAAAAGTGCCGATGGACAACATCTCCGCCTATGGCTGCGTGGCGGCGGACCAGTTGGACGAGCGGACGTTCCGTGTGACCAACATGGTGGAAAAACCGTCCCGCGATGAAGCCCCATCCGACATGGCGATTATCGGCCGTTACATCCTGACGCCGCGTATTTTTGAGATTTTGCAGGATCAGGAACCGGGAAGGGGCGGCGAAATCCAGCTGACCGATGCCATTTTGAAATTGTCGAAAGAGGAAGAGGTGTACGGCTGTCTGTTTGAGGGGCTGCGCCACGATTGCGGCGATAAGCTCGGCTTTTTGAAAGCTACCGTTGATATGGCGCTTAAACGAAAGGAGTTCAGTGCCGAGTTTGAAGCATATCTCCGCCAGCGATTGGCGTGACACCGTATCGGTGAATGCTGTTCCTCATGTATAGGTAAGATATCGATTTCTCCGTTGCTCCGTTGCTCCGTGTTATTCAAACTGCCGTTTTCAGAATAAAAAAGGCGGGCCCGACATTCGGCTCGCCTTTTTCTTATTATCAAGTATCATCCCGCCGGTTATTTTTCCTCGCCGACAGACTTTGACGTATCTCTTCTCGGTTCCCACCCCTCCCACACATATGCCGGATC
This sequence comes from uncultured Geobacteraceae bacterium, assembly GCA_903852495.1. GTDB lineage: Bacteria > Desulfobacterota > Desulfuromonadia > Geobacterales > Pseudopelobacteraceae > JACRCG01. The sequence continues at coordinate 5,117 of CAINRC010000123.1, forward strand.
CATCATCGGATCATAATACCCCGGTTGCGGCACCATGCAGAAAGCGGCTTCCGCTATCCCGATTACGCCGCGATACAGAGTCATTCCCACCCCCTTGACCGGACCGACGAACACCCCGACGCCCCCCATTTCCCGACTGGTCAGAACCGTCTGTTTCGGCAGCTCAGCAACGCTCGTGACAAGGTTGGTGATGCCCCGGGTAAACTTGATGGCCATCTTTTCCATAATCATTTCCGGCTGTTGATCGGCCAACGCCCTTCCGGGCATAGCCACTGCGGACACGACCAATAATGCTGACAGTAAGAAAATCTTTTTCATTCGACCCCCTTTGACTTGCAACGTTACACGGATTGAATCCATAAGCGGCAGCTGAAATGTTTGACTGTGCGGTTACCTGTTTTGTTGTTTTGTGACTCTTACCATAAGGAGGCACCCCGTGCAAGTGTCACAGGTCAAACAGGGTCGGCTCTTTCGGCAGAAAAGGGGCAAACCGTTTTCTGACATGACGCAGCTTTTCGATATAGTACGACAGGTTTATATCCGGCTGCAGCGGATCAAAGGCGGAAACGGGGCGGCACTGTTCATACGCCGTGGCATCCTTGCCGGAGCCGCTGACGTAGTAGTTCACCTGGTCACCGGCACGATAGAGCCTACCGGAGGCAAGGGCGATCTCAAATGCGGCTGAACGGTTGCGCTTGCCTGTGCGAAGTTTTTCACGGTAACTGTCCGGCGATTCGCTGAGGGTCTCGCTCCGGGCCACCCAGGCCACATCCAGCCCACGGGAACGAAGCCGGGCAACATACTGGTTAAACAGCCGCTCCACGGCTTCCCCCCTGCCGGCCAGCAGCAGTTCGATCCCATCGCGGATGAAGTCCCGCAGATAGGGTTCCAGTCCACGCGAGCGGAGGGCGCTCCCCTTGATGATTATCCTGCCGGAATACTCCTGCAGCGCGTAGTTTTTGGACTTGTAGGCGAACATGGTGCGATAGCGGCCGTCCAGTTCAACCTCCAGCCCCGCCGGCAGCTGTGCGGAGATCCGCTGAACGGTCGCCAGTTCGTCCCCTTCAGTGCAACAGGTGTCCGGCGGTTTGAAATAGATACCGTCCGTATCCACCTCCACCGGCTGCCCCCCCTCTGCAACAAGCAGGTCGATCATGGATCTGATCGTAACCCGGCCGAGACGGGTCACCTCGGCAGCGACCGCCGGATCGGAAAAATTATGCCGGGCGGCCCCCAGGTAGCCATAAAATGAATTGATCAGCACCTTGAATACCTGTTGCAGGGCATCGTAATAGTGGCGTTCCGAATCTTCCACGGCATCACGCGCCCGCTGTTTGGCGGTCAGACGAAAACGGCGCAGATCCGCCAGCATCGGCAGAAACAATCCCAGGCTGTCTCTGGCGGGAGCCAGACGGTACGTCAGCATCAAAGACGGATACAGTGACGCCACGTCACAATGGACGATCGGGCCGATTATCCCCTGAAACGGCGATTCCGTATAGCCCCCCTCAAACGGAGCAACGTCGGGGGAGCGGGACGGAACGGCGTGTCCCCGGTGCAGATATTCACGCAGAAAGAGCGCATTGATACGGGTGGCGTTACCACGGATGACGCAGTTTTGAAATGAGTAGGGGAAAATGCGGCTTTGCAGAAACCAGGGGAAGCCGAGCAGCCGGAACAGGGAAAGTGTTTCCCGGACATCGTCCAGATTATAGCGATAAAGCCGTTCCGGATCGGTGCGGAAAGTTTCCGATATGTCCGGGCCGTCAAGATAGGTGCGTTCTTCTGCGGCAATACCGAAATGCCGTGCCACCGCCTTGAGCCCGTGACTTTCCAGGTTGCGGCCGCCAATGTCATACAGCTGCACCAGGAAGTAGGTATCAATAACGTGCCGCCCGTAGATGTCCCAGCGCGGGTATTCAACCGTTCTCTCCGCCAGGTTCCAGCGGGCATGGGGGGTGATGCGTGGCGCAGACCCGTTGCGCCCCCAGTTTAGTTGAATACCGTGCAGCTGCGCCCGGCGGCCGATGTAATCAAGGTCAAAACTGAAAATATTATGGCCGGTGATGACGTCAGGATCGCAGCGGTGTATGGCGCAGTTCAGCGCCAGCAGCAGCTCCGGCTCCGCCAGCTGGTCGCCCCGCAGCACCGTTTCCTCCCCGTGGGAATCCTTGAGGGCAATGGAGATAATCCGGTCCTCAGCACGATCCGGATTTGAAAAGCTGTACCCTTCGGCACACGTGGTTTCAATATCCAGCGCCAGGCAGCGCAGTTCGGAAAATTCCACCCCTTTAAAAAGCGTGGTGCCGACGGCAAGCATATATTGATGGGCAATATCAGGGAGAAACAGATAGGGTGCATCGGGGGAGGAATAATTTTTGCCGGTTTTTGCCGCCAGGAAATCGCGGGCGGTAAGGCAGTGATTCCAGGAATCGAACAGCAGCTGGCAGCGGAAAAAATCGTCCCCGGCCAACTGCCTCACCGCACAGGGCACCTTGCATCCGGAGAGCAGGCCCGGATCGTTGACCAATATAAACGGCTGGAACGGCTCATCGTGGAAATGTACTCGGCCGGCTGTCCTGAAAAAAATCCGGATGAAAGGGCCGACCGACTCCACCGCAACGATGCCGGGGCGTTCATCACGCCCGAAAAGCAGGGGGTTATGTTCGATAGAACGTGTGGGCATAGGGACGGCGGTGTTATAAAAATCCCCCCTAACCCCTCTTTTTTAAAGGGGGGGACTTTTACCCACTCTCTTAACAACAGCGAGTGACGTAAAGCCCCTCCCTCATCAATGTGGGGGAGACTTTAAAGCCTCCCCCTTTACGAAAGGGGGATTGAGGGGGATTTCCTTACAGGCCAGCTTTCTGCTTCAGCAGTGCGGCTTTATCGGTCTTCTCCCAGGTGAATTCCGGAAGCTCGCGACCGAAGTGCCCGTAGGCAGCGGTCTTGAGATAGATCGGCCGGAGCAGGTCTAGCTGCTCGATAATAGCGGCGGGACGCATATCGAATGTTTCCCGTACCAGGGCAGAAAGGCGCTCTTCCGGCAGCTTGCCGGTGCCAAAGGTGTTGACCATAATCGAAACCGGCTGAGCCATACCGATGGCGTATGCCACCTGAACTTCGCAGCGGTCGCACAGACCGGCTGCCACCAGGTTTTTTGCAACGTAGCGCCCCATGTAGGCAGCAGAACGGTCAACCTTGGAAGGATCCTTGCCGGAGAACGCTCCGCCGCCATGACGTCCCATGCCGCCGTAGGTATCAACGATGATCTTGCGGCCGGTCAGACCGCAGTCACCCATCGGTCCACCGACAACAAAACGGCCGGTCGGGTTGATGAAATAGCGGGTTTCGGCATCCAGCAGCTCCGCCGGGATAACCTTCCTGATCACTTCCGCTATGATCTCTTCTTCGATTCTCTGGTGAGTAACTTCCGGAGTATGCTGAGTTGAAATAACAACCGTATCGATGCGGCTCGGCTTGCCGTCCACATACTCAACGGAAACCTGTGATTTGGAGTCCGGACGGAGAAAATCCAGCTTGCCGGACTTGCGTACTTCAGCCAATTTAGCCACCAGCTGGTGAGCCAGCTGAATCGGCATCGGCATCAGCTCCGGAGTTTCGTTGCAGGCATAACCGAACATGAGCCCCTGATCGCCGGCCCCCTGCTCCTTGTGCAGCCCTTCCCCTTCAGAAACACCCTGTGCGATGTCCGGCGACTGACGGTCTACGGAAACGAGTACGGCACAAGTGTCGGCATCAAAACCTATTTCGGAATCGGTATAGCCGATATCCTTGATGGTCTGGCGGGCGATCTCGGAATAGTTGATCACCGCATTTGTGGTTATCTCGCCGGCAATGACCACCATCCCGGTGGTGACAAGCGTTTCGCACGCCACCCTGGCCGTAGGGTCCTGGGTGAGAATTGCGTCGAGAATTGAGTCCGAAACCTGATCGGCAACCTTGTCCGGGTGCCCCTCGGATACGGATTCGGAGGTGAAGATGAATTTTTCTGCCATGACTGTAACTCCTCTCTATTTTGTAAAAATTTCTTATCAGATTTCGTAATTTTTCTGATAAGTATCGTCATGCCGTTGTTTTGTCAAGCGGAGAGGGGCTATCCCATTATTCCGTTTGACTTCGCAACTGCAAATTGGGCACTATGCAGGTGTACCATATCTGTATTTCCACGTTGGTGACCATGGTAAAGACCCTCAACATTTTTCTGGCACTTCTTCTCTGTTCGGCTCTTCCGGCATCTGCTGCCGGCACACGTCCAACCGCTGCCTGGACCTATTATCACTTTGACGGCACCGCCTTCGTCGCCGGGCCAGCGGTTGACGGCAGCCCGTTTGTAGCTATACGGAAAAAGGCTCAGCCGGTTGTTCTGACAACCCAAACGACACCACCTGAACAAACCACCCTCCCGGATGGTACCGGTGTCATAGCCGGAATCTGCTACCAGCAAGGTGGCGGCGGTAAGCTCGGCGGCGGGAGCAGATACCACGTTTACCCGCACGTGCCGCTCCGGATCTCCTCCGGAGGCAGGCAATTTGTCACCGTGCAGACTGATGACCATGGCTACTTTGTGGCCGTTCTTCCGGCAGGTCTCTATTCCGTCGGCAACGGGCCGTTCACCGCAAAAATCACTGTAGAACCTGGTGTCACCACACTCACTCCACTCAGGATCGGCAAAAGGATGGTAGATTAATGCTCCGTTTCCCCACACGACTAACCCTTGTCACCCTGGCTTTTCTCCAGTTTGCGGCAACAACTTTTGCCGGACCGCTGGACGACCACTACCTGCAGCAGTTCGGTGAGGCTAGAAGCGGAGTGCTCCAGAAAGCACTGCTGTCGGTTTCCCCGGAGCCCCCTCAAGCCCGCCGGTGCGGCATGCCGCTTAAACATGCTCTGAAGGGCGATTGGAAACTGCTGGAGATATCAACGCAGACTGTGTTGGCCAAACAGCTGGCACTGCCGGCTCTGTCAGGCACGCCCGCAGTTTTGTACTCTTCCGGGGGCAATTTCGCGATTCACTACAGCTCCAGCGGCACAGACGCCCCGGATATTACCGTAATCAACCGCTACACCGGCCTCGGCCTGACCAGCACAGCTGATTGGGCAGCAAAGGTCGCAGAGTCCTTTGAAAAGGTATTTGCGTATTACAAAGACTTAGGGTATCAAATGCCCATCCCCTACCCCGATAAGTACTATCACATATACATGAAATCACTGGCATCCCTTGGAGAATATGGGGAAACCGAAAACTATAAAAATGATGACATTTATCGTAATGGAGATCTTTCCCCTATTTTTTCCGGTACCTATACTAATTCGTCCCCTTCATACATCACAATAGACAAGGATTTCACCCACTCCAAATTTAGTCCGACTGTCTATTCTCCCCAGCAGAGCCTTGACATTACGTCTACTCACGAATTCCATCACGCAATTCAATTCGGTTACAATTACTATTTTGATCGATGGTTTGCTGAAGCAACGTCTACCTGGTTCGAAGGGGAACATAAGCTCACCGCAAACACACTGCAACTGTATAACTATCTGTACCAACCGTCTCCCGACACAAATCTGCCGGCGTGGTTCACCCACAGCAAGTTGCAACTCGACTACGACCCCCTCCTCGACGGGAAGATGATTCTTGGTGCCGGCTATGGCCGCTGGATTTTCAACCGCTACCTGGCGGAAAGCCAAAACCTTAAAGGCCCAGTGGTTCTTGATTTCTGGAAGGACCTGGCCGTTCGCAACAAGGCCGGCTCTCCGCTCAATAGCAGGGGTGATATCCAAATGACGTATATTCTTAACTCGGTTCTTGCCGCTGCACCCTACAACAGTGGCCTCAGTACAGAATTTTTTAACTTCACCAAGCGGGTATATACCCGTGACTGGTCAAACCAGACCAACATTTCCCGGATTCCCGCATTTGTTCCCATTACCACTTACAGTACGTTCCCGGTAAACAGCAGCACCATCCAAGCACCTTCTGTTACGCTTCCCCACTACTCATTCGCCTATTATAAGTTTACTCCCGCGTCGGGAGCTTCACCCCTGACTATCACCATCTCCAAAAACAGCGGTATTCAGACAGCTGCCTTCAGAAAAAGTACCATTGGCGGCATCACTGAAATAACGGCCGACTCAAGCGGCAACTCCTACACCGACAACACGTTCAGCAGTGCAAGTGAAGTTGTCCTGCTTGTCGCCAACACATCCGGCTCTGACAATCTACAGGCCAATTTCAGCACCGATGCTTCAACCCCGGTAGTGCCTGATCCGGTGGACCCGGCAGCGTCCTCCGGCGGTGGCGGCGGCTGTTTTATTGCCACTGCAGCCTACGGAAGTTATCTCCATCCCCAGGTGCAGCTGCTGCGCCAGTTCCGGGACAATCAACTGCTGACCAATGCCCCGGGTCGGGCGTTTGTGGCGCTGTACTACCGCTGCAGTCCGCCGCTGGCCGACTTCATCGCCCGCCATCCGGTTCTGCGCAGTGTCACCCGCACCCTTCTGACCCCGGTTGTCATGGCGGTCGTCCATCCGGCCGCAGCGGGCGCCGGAGCCCTGCTGACGGTTATCGTCCTGTACCGCCCGGTTCGGCGTCGCTTTTTTGAACGGGGCGCGTTAACTGTTCCCACCTAGTCAGACGTTCCAGCGCTTCTTCACCGGTTGAGCCGCACATCTCCTCGCTTGCCCGGAGGCTGCGGCAGACCGGTGGTCGTTCATCATTATCAAAGAGCAGACAGCGGTTATCAGCCGTCAATTGAGCACAGCGGACCCCCGCCGGTTTTCCGGCGGCCATACCCGGAATCGGCGAAGAGATTGACGGCGCAATACAGCAGGCGGCACACCCCACGCGACACTCCATAAAGCATCCCTCCAGTACATCCCCACAACCCCCTACTAATCATGCGAACCAGAAAGCACCCCCCTTTACAAAAGGGGGGCCAGGGGGGATTTAGATCTCTCAGTACCGATACTGATCAGCCTTGTACGGCCCTTCCTTCGGCACACCGATGTAAGCAGCCTGCTCGTCAGTCAGTATGCTCAGCTGTGCGTTCAGTTTCTTGAGCTGCAGACGGGCAACCTTCTCATCAAGGTGTTTCGGAAGAACGTACACGCCTACCGGATATTTGCCCGGATTGCAGAACAGTTCGATCTGGGCGATGGTCTGGTTGGCAAAGGATGAGGACATGACGTAGCTGGGATGTCCGGTTCCGCAGCCGAGGTTGACCAGACGTCCCTTGGCCAGCAGGATGATGCGCGTGCCGTTCGGGAAAATGATGTGGTCAACCTGCGGTTTAATCTCTTCCCACTCGTATTTCTCAAGGGCGGCGACTTCGATCTCGTTGTCGAAATGACCGATATTGCAGACGATGGCCTGATCCTTCATCCGGATCATGTGATCATGGGTGATGACGTGGTAATTACCGGTGCAGGTGACAAAAATGTCAGCCTTGTCGGCGGCATATTCCATCGTGACCACGCGGAATCCTTCCATGGCTGCCTGCAGGGCACAGATCGGATCGACTTCCGTAACCCATACCTGGGCTGACAGGGCGCGCATGGCCTGGGCGGAACCCTTGCCAACATCGCCATAACCGCAGATCAGGGCAACTTTGCCGGCGATCATGACATCGGTGGCGCGCTTGATGCCGTCAACCAGCGATTCGCGGCAGCCGTAAAGGTTGTCGAACTTTGACTTGGTGACGGAATCGTTAACGTTGATGGCCGGGAACACCAGATCGCCCCGCTCATGCATCTGGTACAGACGGTGAACGCCGGTGGTGGTTTCCTCGGTTACCCCTTTGATCTCTGCCAGACGGGTGGAGTACCAGGCCGGAGCAACAGCCAGCTTGGCCTTGATGGCAGCAAAGAGGATTGTTTCCTCTTCCGAACCGGGGTTGGTCAGTACGGAGAGATCCTTTTCGGCTCTGGCACCCAGATGCAGGAGCAGAGTAGCGTCGCCGCCGTCGTCCAGAATCATGTTGGAAAAACCGCCGTCACTCCATTCAAAAATGCGGTGGGTATAATCCCAGTACTGCTCCAGCGTTTCGCCTTTAACCGCGAACACCGGGACGCCCGAAGCGGCGATGGCGGCAGCAGCGTGGTCCTGGGTGGAAAAAATATTGCAGGATGCCCAGCGGACTTCAGCGCCGAGAGCGGTGAGGGTTTCGATCAGCACAGCGGTCTGAATGGTCATGTGCAGCGAGCCGGTAATACGGGCCCCTTTAAGCGGCTGGCTGGCGGAAAATTCCTCGCGGATCGCCATCAGTCCCGGCATTTCTGTTTCGGCTATTCTGATTTCTTTGCGCCCCCAATTGGCAAGTGCAAGGTCTGCTACGATGTAATCTTGTGACATGGTTCCTTCTCCTTTTATGTGGTGTTTGTATGTAGGGGCGATCCTTGTGATCGCCCCGGTTCATGTGAATTTCAATCGGGCGAATACCGTATTCGCCCTTACGAATGTGTGCCCTGGAACAGCAACACAGATTCCTGCCCGGCTGTCCCCTCAATTTTATTACAGACCACCTGGCCGAACCCCGCCGCCTGCATCCAGCCGATCAATTCTGTCTCCTCAAAGCCAAGCCATTGGTCAGCCAACTGCTCCCGGGCCGCTTCACGCTCATGCCGAACCAGGTCAGCCAGCAGCAGAATGCCGTCCCGGGCCAGCACACGACGGATTTCGATCAAAACTGATGCGGGGTCCGCCGCGTGGTGCAGCACCATGTTGGCCACAACACAGCCGACTGAAGCGTCCGGCAGCGGCAGGTGGGTCATCTCCCCCAGACGCAGCTCGACTCCGCTGACACCGTCATCAGCCAGACGGCGGCGGGCTTCATCCACCATGGCCGGGGAGTGATCCACCCCGATTACCCGGGATGCCCGGGCGGCCAGTTCCGTCAGCAGCCCCCCGGTTCCGGTACCGATTTCCAGCACAACAGCACCGGCAGGGATTTTATCCAGCAGGGATTGGCGATACTCCGGCACCGGCAGAAGCGTGCGAACCAGGTCGTCCCACTGGCGGGCATGGCGATCAAAAAATTCCTGGCTCCGACGACGACGCTCCTCAAGAACAGCCGCTACAGCTGCCAGATCGCGACTCCGTTCCGGCAGTGCGTCAAGCTTTTGTTCAAAGGCAGGTCGGATGGCGGCAAAAAAACTGTTGCCATCACCGGCCCGGAAATAGCTCCAGGTCCCCTGGCGTTTGACCGCCAGCACACCGGCACCGGTCAGGATTTTGAGATGCCGCGAGATCCGCGACTGCCCCATTTCCATGATGCGGGTCAGCTCCTGAACGGTGAATTCACCGGACAGCAGTACCGCCGTCAGACGGAGGCGGCAGGGATCGGCAAGTGCTTTGAAGGTTTCCAGCATGATATATCTGATATCCCGGTTCTTATAGATCAACTTTTCTTGATATAGCACGGGAGAGGGGGAAGGTCAAAAGAATTTTAATGGGGTGAGGAGATGGGGGCTTTTAGCGCCTGAATTGCCCCATCCCCACCCTGGTCCCTCCCCTTGAAGGGGGAGGGAGATATGATGTGGCGGGGGAAGGGGTATCACATCATGGCAGGGTATTTTCCAGCGGTATCCAGCGGGTCCGGAGTCGTGCCAGTTCCCGCCCGTCAGTGTTGTTTTCGATGCGGTGGAGATACCACCCCTCCTCCGTCAGTGCTGTGCGGGCGACGATGGTATCACCGTAGAATGCTTCGGCGCGGAACGCGATCTCCAGGCCGGCAAGACGGCAGGATTTTTCCATCTCCTCCGGAACGGTTTCCAGCGCCCATCCGGCATAGACCGTGTTGTTCACATGCCTGTTGAGGTCCAGGTCGCCCCGCAGCACCGGCAGACGCAGTTCATATTCCGCTGTTTCGTTGACCGGAAGGGTGCTGAACGGGTCAGCCAATGCCCGCTCGGGATTGATCGGGTACGTCGGAAGCACATTGACCAGTTTTACCGGTCGCCGGGTTTTGAGGTTCAGTACCGCCCATGATGTCGTTGCCGTGCCGATCAAAATCCCGTCGGAGTCAAACAGTTCAAAATCTCTGATGGTGAAGAGAGTGTCCCGGGCCGCCGGCCAGGTTTTCAGCCGGACGGTCTCGCCGCCACGGGGATAGCGCTCCATGGCCAGGTGAATCCGGGACAGCACCCAGGTGTGTCCGCTTTTACGCAGATCCGACACCGCCACACCCAGCAGAGCAGCATGCTCCCCCGCCGCCGCCTGCAGGTAGTTGAGCAGTGCCACCGGACGGGCAAAACCGTGCAGACCGGTTTCATAGGACTGGACGGTAAAATCCTTCCGGAATACATAATCTTCGCTGTTGGTGCTTAAACTGATAGATATTTCAGACATACTTCTCCCGTAACATAACCTTGTTCACCTTGCCGACGCTGGTTTTGTCGATGGCATCGACGAAGCGCACCTTCAGCAGCACCACATGCTTGTTGACCAGCCCCTTGTCGGCGTATTCCTTGACCAGGTGAATGACATCCTTCTCCGTCAGCCTGCTGCCAGGACGGGGGACCACCAGCGCCAGGGGGCGTTCTCCCCATTTTTCGTCGGTACTGCCAACAACCGCCACTTCGGATACGCCCGGATGGTGGGCGATGAGATCCTCCAGTTCCAGCGAGGAAACCCATTCACCGGCGACCTTGATAATATCCTTGGTCCGGTCGGTAATTTTCACATAGCCGGATCCGTCACGTACCGCCACATCGCCGGTGTGCAGCCACCCCCCTTCCCACAGCCGTTCGGAAGCTTTGTGATCCTTGAGATACCCCTGGGTCAGCCAGGGCGCCCGCACCACAATTTCGCCGGGGCTGCTGTTGTCACGCGGCTGCTCCTGCTGCTGGGCATCCACGATTTTCAGATCGACCAGCGGCAGCGAGCTGCCGGTTTTGCAGCGGATCAACGCCTGTTCTTCCGGGGAGAGAGCCATCATCTCCGGGGTCAGGTGGGCCAGAGTCAGGAGCGGGCAGGTTTCGGACATACCGTAACCGGTGAAGATATCAATGCCCCGCCCCATGGCTTCGAGGCAGAGGGCACGGGACATGGCGGCCCCGCCGATGATCAGCTTCCACCGCGACAGGTCGATCCGGGCGGCATGGGGATGTTTGAGCAGCATGTGCAGAATGGTCGGAACACAGTGGGAAAACGTGACCCCCTCTTTTTCCACCAGTTCAAGGAGCAGATCGGGAACATAGCGCCCCGGGTACACCTGTTTCACCCCCAGCATGGTGGCCACATAGGGGAGCCCCCAGGCATGAACGTGAAACATGGGGGTAATCGGCATGTACACATCCTCCCGGTGGAAGCGCCCGTGCCCCGTGGCGGAACCGAGGGCACCAAGCGCCCCCATGGTATGCAGCACCAGTTGGCGATGGCTGAAGTAGACCCCTTTGGGCATACCGGTTGTTCCGGTGGAGTAAAAGGTGGTGGCGCGGGTGTTTTCGTCGAAGTCGGCAAAATCAAATTCGGGCAGCGCCGCGTGGAGAAGGGCTTCGTATTCACCGGCAAAGGAAATCGTGGTGGTGGGCGGCGCCGGGTCATCATTGAGCAGAACAAAACTTTTCACCGTATCAATACGACCGCGAATCTGCTCCAGAATCGGCATGAACTCGGCATTAACCAGCAGCACATCATCCTCGGCGTGGTCGATGGTGTAAAGAATCTGCTCCGGTGACAGGCGCACGTTAATGGTATGCAGCACCGCGCCGATCATCGGCACGGCGAAAAAACACTCCAGATAACGGTGCGAGTCCCAGTCCATGATCGCCACCGTGTCCCCCGGTTTGACACCGAGCGCCGTCAGGGCGGACGCCAGCCGTTTGACCCGCTGGTGCAGCTGTCGATAGGTGTAGCGGGACGTGCCGCGATACACGATCTCCTGCTCCGGATTATTTACAACCGGGCAGAACAGCAGGTTCTTGATCAACAGCTGGTAGTCATGAGCGGATTCAGTACGGGGTACACGGTGGTCTGACACGGCAATAAGCCTCCTTGCGTATTGGTATGGCAAATATGTATCACGAATCAAATATCACATCCAGAGCGCCTTGCACCGTCGCGACCCCTTCCAGCTTGATGCCCCGTTTTTTCAGGCGCTTCAGGCTGCCGGCCGGAATGATGCAGCGCTTGAAGCCGAGCTTTTCTGCTTCGGCAATGCGCAGTTCGGGCTGGGTGACCGCCCGGACCTCGCCGGCCAGACCGACTTCACCGAAGATGACTGTATCCGGGGGGATCGCCTTATCCAGATGACTGGAAGCGACGGCCATAATCATGGCCAGATCGGCTGCCGGCTCATTCAGCCGGGCCCCGCCGGCCGCATTCAGGAAGATATCCTGCCCGGTCATGTGCAGACCGACCTTTTTTTCCAGCACCGCCACCAGCAGCGCCAGGCGGTTATGGTCAACCCCGATGGTGGTCCGGCGCGGAACGCCGTAGGATGAGGGGGTTACCAGCGCCTGCAGCTCCACCAGCAGCGGCCTGCTCCCCTCAAGAGAGGTGGTGACTACCGAACCGGAGACCCCCAGCGGACGCTCGGAGAGAAACAGTTCCGACGGGTTTGCCACCCCGCACAACCCCTCCTGCTTCATCTCGAACACCCCGATTTCGTTGGTCGAACCGAACCGGTTTTTCACCGCCCGGAGAATACGGAACGGGTGACTGCCGTCCCCTTCAAAATACAGAACCGTGTCAACCATATGTTCCAGCACGCGCGGACCGGCAATGGAGCCGTCCTTGGTGACGTGGCCGACGATGAAAATAGGGATATCGCTCCCCTTGGCGAGCAGCATCAGTTTGCCGGCCGATTCCCGCACCTGGCTGACGCTGCCGGGAGCTGATTCAAGGGCAGAGGTCCAGACGGTCTGGATCGAGTCAACAACCATGGCGGCCGGCTTGATTGCGGCAGCCTGGGTCAGGATCGCTTCCAGCGAGTTCTCCGCCAGAATCAGCAGGTTTTTGCTGGAGGCGCCAAGTCGTTCGCCCCGCAGTCGGGTTTGCGAAGCGGACTCTTCGCCCGAAACGTACAGCACCCTGCCCGCATCCTCCGCCAGAGTGTGCATCGCCTGCAGCAACAGCGTTGACTTGCCGATACCGGGATCACCGCCGATCAGCACCAGCGAGCCGGGGACGATCCCGCCTCCCAGTACCCGGTCCAGTTCGCCGATACCGGTCGGCCTGCGTGACTCTGTCTGGGGGGGAACGTCGCAGATCGGCACCGGACGTGCACCACTCACGGGATGCCCCCCATGGGAGGTCTTAACGACAACCTCTTCCGCCATACTGTTCCAGGCACCGCAGTCAGAACATTTGCCCAGCCATTTGGGGGACTGGCTGCCGCATTTCTGGCAGGTAAAGATCGTTTTCTGTTTCATAAAACCCCGCTGACAGCCTGCACACACAGGCACGAATATCGGTTTGGATGAGGAAACACTGCCGGCGCAGTATCGCACAATTTTTGCCGTAAATACAGGAAACAGGCCGGTAAGGCAATTGAGATTTTCTGTATTTGCAGCCTGTACACGGAAGGTCTCTTCTGCTATATTACCGCGGTGCCTGGATACAAATTTGCACTACAACACGAGTTGCAGCCGCCTCAACGCTGCGGATCGCTGCAGAAAAAAAGGAGAACACGTAATTATGCTGGGACCTATAGAAATCAAACCGAACCTTTACTGGATCGGGTCAGAGGACCCAGATCTTCGGGTCTTTGACGACCTTTTCCCGACGGAACACGGCACCAGTTACAATGCGTACCTGCTGAAAGGGACTGAAAAAACCGTTCTTATCGACACTGTCGAGGAAAAATTTGTTGATGAGTATATGGACAAGGTCCGGTCACTGGTGGATCCGAAGACCATTGACTACATCATCGTCAACCATACGGAGCACGACCATTCCGGCTCATTGATGTATCTTCTGGAGCAGGCGCCGCAGGCAATAGTGCTCTGTTCCATCGCCGCCAAGAATTTTCTCGCCAACATCCTGCCGAAACCGATTGCCTGTCAGACCGTTAAAGACGGGGAAACCCTTGATCTGGGGGGGCGCACGCTCCGCTTCATCTCCGCCCCGTTCCTCCATTGGCCCGACACCATGTTCACCCGGTTGGAGGAAGAGAATATCCTTTTTTCCTGCGATGCCTTTGCCGCCCACTTCTGGCAGACCGGACATATTTTCAACGATGAGGTGGAGGATTTTACCTCGGCACGCCATTTCTACTTTGACTGCATCTTCCGCCCCTTCAAGGACAAAGTGCTTTCCGCAGTGGAGAAGATCCGCCACGACGTAATTGACATGATCTGCCCCAGCCACGGACCGATCATCCGCCGTGACCCGTGGAGAGTTATCCAGCAGTTTGAAAACTGGAGCAAGCCGACCTCCCAGAACAAAAAGGTCGTGCTGCTCTTCCTGTCGCCGCACGGCAGCACCGAAAAAATGGCTAATGCCGTTGCCAACGGTGTGTCACAGGGGGGGATTGAGGTCGCCAGTTATCACATCAACAGCCTGAACGCCAGCGAACTGCGCAATCTGATGGAAGAGGCCGACGCCCTGCTGTTCGGTATCCCCACGTTTAACCGCGATATTGCAAAGCCCATGTGGGAAGTGCTGGCCTATCTCAGTACCGTAAAACTTAAAACCAATCTTGCCGGCATATTCGGCAGCTACGGCTGGAGCGGCGAAGCCTGCAAAATGGCGGAAGAGCGCTTGAAAAGCCTCGGCTTCAAATTGGTAGGCGAAACGGTGAAAACCATTTTCTCACCGAAGCCGGAAGTTCTTGAGCGCTGCGAAGCACTCGGACGGGCAGCAGCCGAAGCGGTGGCTGCCCGCTAGGGTTTTCACCGGGTGTGTCAGATATATGAAAAAAGAGGCGGGCAGTGTGCCCGCCTCTTTTTGTTTGTCCTCTGACGCAGCGCTCTAGGAATTGTAACCGGAGTGATACATCATCACCAGCCGGGCGCGGTTTTCCAGACAGAGCGGACACAACTCCCCGGCATCGTGCCACACTTCGCCGGCCAGCCACTCACCCGCCTCCGCATACCCGGTGCGCGGTTCATTTTCGTCATATTCCCTGCGGCACATGGTGCAGATTTTCACACGACCCCTCCCGGCAGCGCCCGCTCATACTCCACCCGCAACGTAGCCAGATCCGCCGTCCCGATTACGCTCCAGGGGAGGGTTTCATCGGCAGCAATCGTGCGCTGCACATACCACCCGGCATCGATGCCGCAGCTCCTGGCTGCTTTTTTCAGGTTTGCCCCCCCGGCCATCTCCACCAGCAGCGGTGCCAAACGGCGGTCGCCCCGCGACAGGAGCGCCTGCAGATAGGATTCCCGCAGGCTTTCAACCTTCAGCTTGACATTGGACAGTCGCCGCAGCCGCGTTTCCAGCAGCTTCACCTTCCGCTCCAGAGAGGGGAGCGGCTCCATACCGCACCACTGAAAGGGGGTAAACGGCTTGGGGATAAAGGGGTTGACCGACAGGGTAATTTCCCCGAGCCGTTTGTTGATCCGCCCCCGTTCGATGACCCGCTCGCGGATTGTTTCCACCAGCCGGATCAGTTCATCAAGATCAGCATCGGTTTCACCCGGGAGCCCGATAATGAAATAGAGCTTCAGGTTGAGGATATCGCGGGCGATCAGCATTTCACAGGCGTCCAGGATCTGTGCCTCGGTCAGATTTTTGCGGATCACGTCGCGCATCCGCTGTGATCCCCCCTCCGGAGCCAGAGAGATTGTTTTATGGCCGCTGGCAAGCAGGGCGTCCAGCATCTCGGGGTCGATCCGGTCGATCCGGAGGGACGAGACCGAAACCTTTGCCCCCTGCGCCACTATATGGCTGCAGAGCCGGCCGATCCCGGCGTAGTCGGACACGGCGGCGCCCACCAGCCCGACCTTGCTCCGATGTTCAAGCCCCCGGTCGATCAGGGCGACCAGATTGTCAAAGGGGTGCTGGCGAAAAGCTCCGTAGATAAAGCCGGAACTGCAGAAACGGCAGCCGCGCGGGCAGCCCCGGCCGACTTCCACCAGAAACATATCACCGAATTCGGTGTTTTCCGTCAGAATCTGGGATGCGGACGGTTCGTGCTGTTCCAGGCAGACCGGCTGCCGCGTGACCGGCAACGGGGCTCCGGCTTCGGCCTCATAGCGGATCAATTCTCCCGCTTGGTACAGGGGAAGGTAAAATGACGGGACATACACCCCGGGGATGGTGGCCAGCGCCTGCAGCAGGCCGCGCCTGCCGTTGTCAACCGGGCTGAGCAGTGTTGCCACCAGCTGCGGCACCACATCCTCCCCCTCACCGATGCAGATGGCGTCAATGAAATCGGCAACCGGTTCCGGGTTGATAAAAAAAGCGGCGCCACCGGCAATAACCAGCGGATCGGCCTGGCTCCGCTGGGCTGAGAAGTGCGGGATACGGGCCAACGTGAGAATGAGGGGAATATTCAGATAATCCGGTTCAAAGGAGGTGGAAAAGGCGATCACATCAAAATCCGCCAGGGGGGTTGAAGATTCCAGGGAGAGCAGCGGGGTGCCGCTGCGGCGATACTCTTCCAGCTCTTCACGATCAGGAAGAAACGCCCGCTCACAACGTATGTCGGTGGCGCCGGCCAGGAGGGCGTACACCGTCTGGAAACCGAGGCTGCTCATGCCGGTCTGATAGCGGCTCGGGGAGACAAGACAGACCGAAAGCTGTCCCACCCGCCCATGATGGTGCAGGTGGGTCTCCGCCTGGAGTAACGTCCGGTGTCTGTTTCTGATGGAGATGGTCATTGCCTGTGTCCGCCACTGTCGCGTGTTGATTGCGAGTCATGGGAAGAAGAAGGGCCGCGTGCCAACTCCTGAATCTTTCAAGTTGAGACGCGACCCTGTATTACCGCATGGTTATTCGTTTGTGAAGGCCGCCGTTACCCCTTCGAAAGAGAAACATACTGCGGGAACGCAGCGGAATTGGTGAGAACCGTTACCGCCGCCGCGCTGAAATGGGCCGGGATGAACAGGGCGCCGCGCTGGAGCTGCTCGGAAGGCTCTGCCTTCAGCGAAACGCTGCCGTTATCGGAAGTTATTGTCAGAGCGTCTCCGGCGGTAATGCCGAGCGTAGCAGCATCTTCGCGGGAAAGGAAAACAGATGCTTCTCCCGCTACCCGCAGGTTGTTGTTCGACCGGGTGGTCATGGAACCGTTATGGTGCAGCATCGGAGCGATCGTCAGAGCGAAGGGACGGGCTCCCGCCGGTGGTGCAAGCGGCGCAAGCGGCAGGCAGACAAATGCTTCCGTACGGTTTTTCACCCGGCCCATCTTGCAGCCATCGTGATCACACACCTCACTGTAAAGACCGGTCAGGGCGGTGATTTCATGATGCAGAGCGTCGGGGGTCTGGCCCGTAACGGTCGTTTGGGGAGAAACCAGACTGTGCAGCGCCTGCAGGATATGGCCATCGGTGCGGGAATTGCCGGCCGGTGTGAGCGCAGCGGCAAAGCATTGCACCCGATTGTCAACGGAGGTGAACGAACCACCCTTTTCGGCGCCGCTAGCAGCGGGGAGGACGATATGCGCCAGCTGTGCCGTATCGGTCAGGAAGAGGTCCTGCACCACCAGCAGTTCCAGCTTCTTCAGGGCATTCAGCACACGGGTACGGTTCGGCATGAACTGGAGCGGGTCGCTCCCCATGACGTACAGTGCCGTGATCTGTCCGGCTTCTATGGCGTCAATAATCTGGAACAGATCCTTGCCCGGTACAGCGGGAACCGTGGCGTGCCAGGCTGAACTGAACGAGGCGGCGGCGCGGGCATAGGTATGGTATCCGGGGAGGTATTCCGGGCAGACGCCCATGTCCAGCATTCCCTGGGTATTGTTTTTTTCGTCCAGCGGGTAGATTCCGGCTCCCGCCTCGGTGACGGCACCGGTCAGCAACGCAAGATTAACCACCCCGGCAACAGCATTTCTGCTGTCGGCCGAACGGATGACATCGGCGCCATAGATCACGGCGGCACGGCCGCCGGAACAGGCCAGAGCAGCAGCACCGCGCAGAGCTGCTTCGGAGATTCCGGTCAGTTCGGTGATGCGTTCAAAGGACAGGGCATCAAGTGATGCTTTCAGGCTGTCAAGCCCGGTCAAACCTGCCGTGGAGGCAAGCCCTTCAGCCACGATCGCTTTATTCAAACCGGCAGCCAGCCAGGCTTCGCTGCCGGGGGTGCACTGCAGGAAGGCATTGGCAAATTTATTCATGGAGCTTGCACGGCTCCCGGCCAGTACCAGCTTGGCATCATTTTTCGTGGCCGCCTGAATGGCGCGATAGGCAAATCCGGCTGATTCGGCCTTGAGATCTGCGCCCACAACGATGACAGCAGTCGCTTTTTCAATGGCATCCATGGCGAATGTCCCGCCGCTGTAGCCGAGCATTTCCCACTGGGTGACCTGTGCGGAGAAGTAGCCGAGACGGGCTTCGGAATCGATATTGTTGCTCCCCAGTGCTCCGCGCAGGAACTTCTGGAACAGATAGCTCTCTTCATTGGTTACCCTGGGTGAACCGATACCGGCAACAGCGTCGCCGGAAACGGCGGCTCTGTTTTTGAGCCCCGTGGCAGCCGCTTCCAGAGCCTGGTCCCAGGACGCTTTCTCAAGTCTGCCGGTAGCACTTTTTATGAGAGGGGAGGTCAGACGCTCCGGTGAGTTAAAGGCGGCATAGCCGAAACGGCCGTTGATGCAGAGATTGCCCCGGTTGAAGCTGTTGTCCGCGCTGGTGACCCGCTCGACCCGGCCGTCTTTCGTATGGTATTCAACCTCGCAGCCGGAGGAACAGAACGCACAGATGCCGGGAGTGACGTCAAACGTCCAGGGGCGTCCCCGGAATTTGAACGGTTTGCTGATCAGGGTACCGGTCGGGCAGGCGCCGATGCAGTTGCCGCAGAAATCACAGTCCAGCCCTTCGCGGGTCATGGTGTCGATGATGGTATTGTCACCACGGTCCACAACTTCAATCGCTTCACGGCCGACAATTTCACGGCAGACCTTGACGCATTTTTCACACAGAATGCAGCGGTTCGGGTCACTTTCCAGCAGTTTCCAGTCGTAGCGGATCGGCAGACGCTCCAGATCAGCACCGTAGCTGTTTTTATCGACTTTGAGAGAATAGCAGCTGTCCTGCAGGTCGCACTCACCTGCGGCGTCGCAGACCGGGCAGTCCAGCGGATGGTTGACCAGCATCAGTTCCAGCGTTTTTTTACGGGTTTTTTCCAGGGCAGGAGTGGAGGTGGTCACACTGATCCCCTCCTTGACCGGTGTGTTGCAGGCGGTCATGGGGCGGTCAACACCGGCAATATCAACGATGCAGATTCGGCAGGCACCGGTAGTTGAAACCTTTTTCAGCCAGCAGAGCGTCGGAATCGTAATCCCCAGCTGCGCCGCTGCATCAAGGATGGTCGTCCCCTTTGGAACCTGAACTTCTTTACCGTCAATCGTCAACGTTACCATATCTATCTCTCTCCAGACATTTAAGCTGTTTGTATTTAAACCACGACCATTGCCATGCGGTAGCAGCGGAGGCAGCGGTCCGCTTCGGCCTGAGCCGTGCTGTCACTGAAGCCGAGCTCAACCTCTCGGTAGTTCCCCTTTGCCGCCCGGGCAGCCCCGTGGATCTCTTTCTGATTGGCACGGTCTGCGGAATCAAGCCAGGGAACCTGCTCACCCTTGTCGTACACTCCCAGGTAGGTCAGAACATCGTCAAAAATGTCCTGCTCACTCAGGTACGCCTGCCCTTCTTCAAGCCAGCGCTGAATCACCGCTGCCGCACGATGTGCATTACCGACACAGGCCACAACCGTCAGAGGTCCGATTTCAGCGTCGCCCCCGGCAAATACGCCCTCGCAGTCAGTCATCAGGGTACGTGAAAGCGGATTACCCATGCTGTCCTTCAGATCTTTGCCCGCAGCGTCCACAAGCGGCAGATATTTGGTGACAACCGTATTCCATTTGGTGATATCAATGCCCATGTCAGGCGGGATAAAGCTCAAATCCATATCCTGACCGATGGCCGGAATTACCGTATCGCACTCGATGACAAACTCACTGCCCGGCATCGGCTCGGGACGGCGACGGCCTGACGCATCCGGCTCACCAAGAGCCATCCGCACGCACTCGACACCGGTCACTTCATCCTTTTCGTTGACGATGATCCGTGTGGGGAGTACCTGAAATTCAAACTTGACCCCCTCTTCATCCGCCCCGTCAACTTCCCAGACATCGGCCGGCATTTCCTTGCGTGAACGGCGATAGACGAGGCAGGAAACTTCAGCCCCTTCGCGGAGCGCCACCCGGACACAGTCAATGGCGGTGTTGCCGCCGCCGACCACCACAACCTTTTTCCCCATTCCGGTCGGTTTACCCAGATAGGCATCGCGGAGGAAATTGATGCCGCCGGTCAGAAAGCCTTTGTACCCTTTTTCTTCACCCGCCACGCCCATGGGTTTCGAGGTGTGGGCACCGGGAGCGATAAACACGGCGTTATGCTTCTGCTTCAGTTCGGCGAGACTGATATCCGTGCCGACCCGGCAGTTATAAACGATCTCGACTCCCACGGACTGGATAATGTCGATATCCCGCTGCAGAATTTCCCTCGGCATACGGTAAGCGGGAATGCCGACAGCGACCATGCCGCCGCCGAATCCTTCGGGCAGCGTTTCATAAATCGTGCAGGGGTACCCTTCCAGGGCAAGGTAATATGCTGCGGCCAGACCGGCGGGTCCGGCGCCGACAATGCCGACACTCTTTGCTTTTCGCGGTTTCGGTGTCAGGGCGGGGGTCACGTTGTGGAGCCGCTCATAATCGGAGGCGGTACGCTTCAGCACCATGATGTTGATGGCATCATCAACATTCTTGCGGCGGCAGGCGGTTTCGCACGGATGGGGACAGACACGTCCGCAGACCGCTGCCAGCGGCATATTTTCCCGGATGGTCGCCAGCGAGACGTCCATCTGATAATTTTTGATCGCTTCGATGTATTTGGGGATGTCGATATGCGAAGGACACTTGTCCATGCAGGGAGCGGTAATTTTGTGGATGTAGCGCGCGGCGCTTTCCTCTTCCTTCGGGCGGCATTCGGGGGCCAGGTAGGCCTGGAATGCGGGGCGATAATGCTTTACTGCATCAAATACCGGAACGGTTGCGCTCTGGCAAAGGGTACACTTGCAGTTTTTCAGCAGTTCCGCCAGGTCTTCCACCGTATCCAGATCGGCGTCAGTCGCCTTGCCGGCCAGCACGTTCTGGAACAGGTCCATCAGCACCTTGGTTCCCTTCTTGCCCGGCGTACATTTTCCACAGCAGTAAAGGGTCTGGACACGCTTCATGTATTCCGCCGTCATAGCCGGAACATCAACGTCTTTGTCGAACAGAATAATTCCGTCCCACCCCATGAACGCCCGCAGAGGACGCTGACCATCGAACGCAACCGGCAAACGGTAGCTGACCGCCTGCGGTTCGCCGGAGACTTTCCTGTTATCTACAGTATTTCCGCCCCACGTAGAAAAAACGACCTGTGCCACAAAAACCTCCGCCAACCACCCCGGTTACAGGGTTAAGTACTCGCAATTATTGATAAAAATCGTTCTGGGTAATTGTATACAGTATGCATGATTATCACAATAAGCCTCTATAAATCAAGGAAAAAACAGCCGGAGATGCGGCTCCATTGCCAGCGTTTTACCTTTTCGCCACGATATGCTATACGCTGAATACAGTTGTTGTTTTTCAACCTTCATTAGAGGAGAAAAAAGTCCTATGACCGGCAGCCAGAATCTTGACGAAGCGTTCCGCACGCTTTTTGAAACCAATATGGGCATAACGGCGGAAACGCCCCACGGCACACCTGCGGAACGGGTGCTGATATTCAGCGACACCATCCGCCCTGACGAAGCCCCGTCACCGTCCGACCGTGACCGGCGCATCCGGCTGCTCGCCACAGCACGAGAAGCGGCCGAATTCGCCGCACGGGTGTACGGCAACGCCGCCTTTGTGGAATTTCCGGCCACCTCCGCTTCCGGGGTCGAGCCGCCGGTCGGGCTCTGGCTGGCGACCTTCGGCGCAGCAACCATGACGGTTTTAGGAGAAGAAGGCCTTCTGGCAAAACTGCTGGCCAAGACAGCCTCCACAGATGAGTTTTCTCGTGCCAGGGAGATTGTTCTGGCGCGGAGGGATGACGTCGCCCGGGTTATCATCGCCCTCGCCAACAACTCCACCAGCCACACCCGCTATCGTGCACTGGCGTGCGCCGCCGGATGCCGTTTTGCCAGTCTGCCGCATTTCGACCCGGATATGTTCCACACCTCCATGACCGTGGACTGGAACGCCCTGGCGGCTCGAACCGCCCGCCTCGTGGAGACCGTCAACGAGGCCGAATGGATCCGCGTCACCACCCCCAACGGCACTGACATGATGATCTGCAAACAGGGACGCCATGCCGGGGGTGACGATGGCCTGCTCACCGCGCCGGGGAGTTTTGGCAACCTGCCGGCCGGCGAAGCGTATCTGGCACCGCTGGAGGGGAAAAGTCACGGAGTCATGGTGATCGAGTGGGGGCCGACCCGCAGGTTGGATGAACCGTTGCGCCTGACCGTTGAGAATGGCGTGGTCGTACAGATTGAAGGGAGTGACAGCCTCCGGACCCGACTTGAAGCCCGCTTTGCCGAAAACGCCAACTGCCGCAACATCGCCGAACTGGGCATCGGCACCAACGACAAGGCATCTCGCCCTGACAACGTGCTGGAGGCCGAAAAGATACTCGGCACCATTCACATCGCCCTGGGCGACAATACCGGTTTCGGGGGGAAGGTCAGCGCGCCGTTCCACGAGGACTATGTATTTTACCGGCCGACCCTGACAGCAATTCTCGCCGACGGCAGTGAACGAATCATCATTGACGATGGTGCGTTGATGTAAAATGCACATATCATCCCTGCCATGCATCAGGAATAAAAGATTTATACACCTCGCCGTTTCATATACTAGTTCGTAACATACTGAAATAACTGCATCTATTTTCAATAGTCAGGTAATTAGTATTTTGTTCTCATACAGCAGGCACCATTTCTTTCCTGGGTTCAGTTATAACCAGGATGTATGGATAATTTGTTTTACTATAAAATACAGTATGTTACACATTCAGGCATTTTATTTCTGTTACTTGGCACCGGCTGTGCAAAGTACAAATACAACGGCAAACAAATTCAACA
>CAINRC010000124.1 GCA_903852495.1 uncultured Geobacteraceae bacterium
CATCTTCTTTTCTGATTAGTACTGATCTCCCGCCACATCATATCTCCCTCCCCTTCAAGGGGAGGGATGGGGTAATTCCGGTGCGAAAAGGCCCCCATCCCCCTCCTGACCTCCCCCTGGAAGGGGGAGGAACTTGAACAGCGGGAGATCAGTGCTAATCTGATTTTCTTTTGAGCTTGTCCAGAGAGACATACCTGGTGTACGGTACCGGCTCGGGTAGACGTTCGCACACTGCTCACAAGGGGATTTTGTATGATTTTTCTGGTGTTGGTTTTGAAGCCGATCGCCTGGTATGTCGCCTTCAGATCCGGCACCGGCGGCGACCTGAAAACAGTGGCGCTGTGGGCGGCCGGGATCACCCTGTTCCTTACGCTTGCCGACAAAGTAAGCGTTGCCAGTAATTTGCCAGCTTCCGCAATTTTGCTGACCCTGGTTCTTTATGGGCTGATGTGCTTCACGCTGATCCCCCTTGCCTGGAAGGTGAAGCAGCGGACATTCCGCGTCGTTCTCAACCTGGTCGGCATGATCGGAGCCTTTGCCGGGGTAAATTTCATCATGGACTTTCTCAGGGGATTCCTGCCGTTACTAACCCGCTAGCACACAGAAAATATGCCGCACTATAGCACCTGTTATGCCGGTCCAGCCACCTCAAACTAAAACGACAGAATTCTTGCGTTTTACTTTCACCGTGGGTACGATCAGCACCATTTCAGCTTTGAGGTTAGCACCATGCTTTATGAATATGTATCTGATCTTGCAATGAAAAAAAGAATCCTGGATATAAAAGTGACCGTTAAAACGGAACTTTCGTCCGGCCCTGCGGACGATTGCACCCTGACTATTGAAGCAAAAGGGAAGCAGGTCAGCGAGTACGTTCGGCAATCAGACATACAGGCGCTTCAGAAAGGTCATCGTGTTTCTGGCGACGGGAGCCTTGAAATAAAAATCAATACGGCACTGGACAGGTTGAAGAAGCTTATTTCTCCTTGAATTGAAGCTTCACCCCCCTCCTATTTCAGGAGGGGCCGGGGGTGGTAAGGTTCTGCCTGTAGGTCTGTTTTTTCTCCTGCCATAAAGAAACCAAAGGCGACCACCCCTAACCGCTCCTTGAAAAAAGGAGGGGGACTAAAAGCAGGACAAAATTGATACAGAGAATACACTATGCCATGTTCCTGGAGGATCAAAAAATATGCGTCAAATTCGTTATGTTATCTGTTTACTCGGCCTCTTCGTACTGACCGCTTCCCTCTGCGAAGCAGCCGGTAACGGGGTGCCGCCCTCGACTATCAACATCCGCGTTGACGCTGCAGCAGCGGATCTGGCCAACATTCTGAATAAGTCTGTCAGCAAAGACCTTTTTAAAGGACAGGGTGGATACGGAACTTCTGTAGAAATAGTGCGTAACGGGCCGATTGTCGTGACGACTGCCAATGATTTCGTAAACCTTTCAATTCCTGTTCAGCTGACCTTTGGATACGGTATGTTTACAACCGGCCCGCTCAGAACGGATCTTCGCTTTAAAGCAAAAGTAAGCGTCACCCCCGATTGGCGCCTGAAGACAGAGTTGTACTATACCGGTCTCTCTGAAGGGCTGGCGGACTCTCTCCGGCTCGGTATGATTACGTTAAAACCGAAAAGCCTTGTGGAGAGCGTCACACTGCCGGTGCAGAAACTTCTCGCCCCGATCATTGATGCCAAGCTCAACGACACGGTCCGGCTGCGCGACAAAATCGGCCCATTGTGGCTGAACGCGTTTACCCCCATCCTGGTTGATAAAAACTTCAGCGCCTGGCTGAAATTATCACCGGAAAAAATAATCATGAGCCCTATGGTAGCAGCAAACAATCGGCTTAGTGTGTCTATTGGTCTTGTTACCGCCGCAGAAATCGTTATTGGGCCAAAGCCGGCACCCGTACCGCCGGGCCCACTGCCGCAGATTCAACTGCTTGGCACCTTTGACAACCAGTTCCATATCCAGTTGGCCGTAAATATTTTTTTCACCGATCTGGTGACCGCGCTGAACCCGATTCTGATCGACAAAACCTTTGGCGATGACAAGAAAATCACGATCCGCAGTTTCAGCCTCAAAGGCGACGACGGCAAGCTTGTTATCGATTTAACGTCAACCGGAGACTTCGAGGGGGGGCTGACGCTGGTTGCCAAACCGGTGTATAACCCAAAGGACAACACCCTCAGGTTCGAAAATGTGGAGTTTGACACCAGACAGGCAGGATTTTTTGTGGGAGTCGGGAGTTGGCTGTTCAACGGCACGATTCGCTCTATTATCAAGGATAAGCTCAACTCGACGATCGTTGACCAGCTTGAAAGTGCCCGCCTCAAAGCATCTGCCGCGTTAGCCAAAATTCAACTTGCTGATCATGTCGAGCTTGCCGGCACGGTTACATCCTTGTCGCTCGGCGAGGCGGCAGTGGCTGCTGACCGCCTGACGCTTCAGGTTTCGGTTCTGGGTGAAGCTGGTCTCAGCCTGAAATAACTGTAGCGCCATCTGGCCGCAACGTGCCTTTTCTTGCCGAATTAAGTCATGGACTTGTGTGAATCGATTGTGATAGAGGATGGTTCCGTTTTCAGAGATGATTGCTGTGACACTGACTAAAGCGGTCACACACTTTGATGCACTGATTAACAATCTAATTTAAAAGAGGTTTTATGAAACGCTTGATCACAAAAAGTATTCTGACCGTTTGCCTGATTCTCGTTCCTCTACTGGCCATGGCCGCTGATGCGCCCCCCCCCGCTTCCACCAAAGAAGAAAAAGTTTCAGTCCCGACACCCGCTCCCGCTGCGGCGAAACCTTCAAAGATCGGCCTGATCAACCTTACCTACATCGGCACAGAGTCGGATTGCGGTGTGGCCCTTAAAGCACAACTGTCCGAAAAGAAGAGTACGCTTGAGGCGAAAATCGTCGCCGAGCGGAAAAAGCTCGACACGCTGAAAGCTTCAATCGAGTCAAAACTTGCCAAGTATTCGCCAAAACAGCGTGAGGCGAAGTCGCTGGAATTTCAGAAAAGGGTTGAAGCTTTTCAGGCCCTTGTCCGTGACTCGGAAGAATCCCTCATGAAAGAGCAGGAAAGCGAAACCAATAAAATTATCGCCCTGATCGAAAAAACCGTTTCAGA
This sequence comes from uncultured Geobacteraceae bacterium, assembly GCA_903852495.1. Lineage (GTDB taxonomy): Bacteria > Desulfobacterota > Desulfuromonadia > Geobacterales > Pseudopelobacteraceae > JACRCG01. Next base: position 3,138 of record CAINRC010000124.1, read on the forward strand.
GTACGGCAAAGCCAATGATTTTGCGGTCATCGGCATAAAAAAAGACGTCCTTTATGTAAACAGCGGAGTTGACGCCCAGGATTTAACCAGCATCATCCTGAAAGCCGTTAACGACGCCTGGAAGAAGAAGTAGCCGACAGGATCACCGGCAAAACACCCCATGCCAGCGAAGCTCAGCCCAGTTTAACGCCGCAACGCTAACACATTTCATTCCATTGTTTGACTGATAGAATCAGTTTGTGATAGGGTTTGACACCTCACTATTCACGGAAACCAACGGGATATAAGATACTTCCAAGAGGGCTGACACATGGAAACACTAAAAATAACCGTTGATGATCAGCAGACCAAAGAGTTGGTTATGCGCATGCTCCATACAATAAAGGGTGTCAACATTCAAGAGCGTAAAAGCGCTGTGTCCCCTTCTGCTGCCACCGCGCTCAAAGAGTTATCCGGGATCTGGGCCAACCGGGATATAACGCTTTCCGGGCTTCGTAATAAAGCATGGCGGCGCGGTTCGACGTTGTGATTATTCTTGATACTAATGTCCTCATTGAGGTGTTCAAAGGCAATAAAGAGGTCATCAAGCAGTTATTGATGCCGGACCTGACAACATTTCCCTGAGTTCTATTACTACGATGGAACTGTATTATGGCGCTTTGAACAAACTGGAACTACAGCGGATTCGCAAGTATCTCGGTTCGTTTCGGATAGTTCACATATCAGTTGCTATTTCCGAAACAGCTGCCACTCTCATTACTCAATATGCAAAAAGCCATAATTTGCAGATTCCTGATGCTCTCATTGCCGCCACTGCTTTAGAATCTCAAGGTGAGCTATTTACTTTAAATACGAGGGATTTCAAGTTCATACACGGGTTGACACTCAGGAACGCTGATTTTTTCTAATTTTTTTGACGCATTTCCTCCCCCCATCAAACAACCTGCAACACAAAACACTTCAGATACTCCGACTCCGGAAATGACAGCAGCACCGGATGATCCGCCGCCTGCGAGCAGGTTGCCACCAGCCTCACTTCGCGCTTCGCCAGACGTGCCGCCTGAACGAGTAGATCACGGAACGCCTCGCGCCCCATGTGGTATGAACAGGAACAGGTAATCAGGTAGCCGCCCGGTTCCAGCAGATCCAGCGCCCGGCGGTTGATGGTCAAATATCCTTTGGTTGCTTCAGCAATGTTCTTGCGGCTTTTGACAAACGCAGGCGGATCCATCACGATGACTCCAAAACGCTTCCCTTCCTGATGGAGTGAGCGGAGACGTTCAAAGGCGTCACACTCCTCGAAACGGACCCGGTCGGAGGTTTTGTTCAGCCTGGCATGACTGCCGGCCTGTGCCACAGCCCGCGCTGAAATGTCGATCCCGAGCACCGATGCCGCCCCGAACGATGCGGCGTGCACCGCCCAGCCGCCGGTATAACAAAAACAGTCCAGCACATTTTTTCCGGCACTGATGCCGCGCAGCAGCAGATGGTTCTCCTTCTGGTCAAGAAAACCACCGGTTTTCTGCCCTTCCCGCAGATTTACCTGAAAGGTGAGGCCGTTTTCCTCCATATGGACGGATTCCGGAACATCTCCCCACAACAGTTCGACCTGTTCATCCAATCCTTCAAGCTTGCGCACACTCACATCGTTTCGGGCAATAATTCCGAGCGGTGCAAAGATTTTCCGGAGCGCCGCCACAATCTGGGCGCGCCGGCTGTCCATGCCGGCAGAAAGCAGCTGCAGTGACAGGTAATCGCCGTATTTGTCCACCACCAACCCCGGCAGGAAGTCGCTTTCACCATACACGGCACGGAAGGTCGACAAGCCGGGGTAGCGGGTCTGACGGTGGGCCAGGGCGGCGGAAATGCGCCGTTCATAGAACTCATCCGTGTCGATATCCTCCCGCTGCCGTGAAACCAGCCGGAAGGCGATGAGTGAATGGGGGTTATAATGGCCGACACCGATGAAACCACCGGCGGCGTCATACAGCTCCGCTGCGATCCCTGCGGTCCGGTCGCCTGCCACATCGCGGATTTCATTGCTGAATACCCAGGGATGACCTGATTTGATACGCCGCTCTTCGTTCTTGTTCAGGGTGATTCTGGTCATGGGGCCCCCGCCTGTGCAACCTTCTGCAAGCTTTAAATTTTTCGGCCGTCACGCTTGACAGCCATTTGCTTGTACACCATTATGTCCCAAATTACTTTCACAAACCGCAGAGGAACACGGATGATTGATCCCGGCACAGTGTTGATGTTTTTCACCACCTCCGTTTTACTGGGGCTTTCCCCCGGCCCCGACAATCTGTTTGTCATGGTTCAGGCGTCCCGGTTCGGGCGCAGGGCCGGTCTGCTCGTTACGCTGGGGCTCTGCACCGGGCTTCTGTTTCATACGGCAGCGGTAACCTTCGGCCTGGCAGCGCTCTTCAAAACATCGGCAGCGGCATTTTCCCTCCTGAAAGGTGCCGGCGCCTGCTATCTCCTGTATCTGGCGTGGCTTTCCTTCCGGGCCGGTATTTCTTCAGACCCCGCTGCGGCAACAGAGCGCATCAGCTCAGCGGCACTCTACGGGCGAGGCATCATCATGAACATCACCAACCCCAAGGTATCGATCTTCTTCCTCGCTTTTCTCCCCCAGTTTACCGACCCGGCCAAAGGCCCCCTGTCGCTTCAGCTCCTCCAGCTAGGAGGGATTTTCATTGTCGCCACGATCATAGTATTTGGCGCAATCAGTATCCTGGCCGGAACCTTCGGTGAAAAGTTCCGGCAATCACTGTTTGCCCAGAAAGTTCTCAACCGCGCGGCAGCGGGAATTTTTGCGGGGCTGGCACTGAAGCTGGCAGTGGCGCACCGCTGATGACGCCCGGGACCCTGTACATCGTGGCCACGCCGATCGGCAACCTGGAGGACATTACCTATCGAGCCGTGCGCATTCTGGGGGAGGTCGATCTGATCGCAGCCGAGGATACCCGGCATTCGCTCAAACTGCTCAATCACTTCGGGATCTCCCGGCCGCTTACGTCTTACTTTGACCATAACCAGCAGATCAAGGGAGAGCGCATTCTGAATGCGCTGCGCCAGGGAAAATCAGTGGCGCTCATATCTGACGCCGGCACCCCTACCGTTTCCGATCCGGGGTATCAGCTGGTGCGTGACGCTGTCGCCGAAAATATTCCGGTGATACCTGTCCCGGGAGCCTGTGCCGCTGTTACAGCTATTTCCGCCTCCGGGCTGCCGACTGACGTCTTCACATTTGCCGGATTTCCCCCGTCACGCCAGGGGAAGCGCCGCACGTTTCTCAGCGGCATCGCTTCACTGCCGGGCACGCTGGTTCTGTATGAGGCACCCCACCGTTTATTGGAAACCCTCGGTGATATCCGCGAAGTGTTGGGAGAACGGCAGGTGATCGTGGCGCGTGAGCTTACCAAAATCCACGAAGAATTTATTCGCGGCACCGTTACAGAAGTTATCACGACCGTTTCCCGGGGGATTGTACGCGGCGAGGTGGTCATCCTCATCGCACCGGGTGAGCCAGCGCCGCAGGAGTTCGAGCCGTTGGATTCGGTGCTTGGCCGATTGATGAGTGACCGGACGCTTTCCGTCAAGGATATGGCGAAGCAAGCATCTGAAATAGCGGGTGTTTCCCGCAGCGAAGCGTACGCGGAAGCGCTTAAATTGAGAAACCATGCGGATTGACGCAAAAAACAATGGAATTACAGCTGGATAGTGTGTTATAGAGTACCAATCATTTTCCCCAATTGGAGCAGTTTATGAAAATCTGTATTTTCGGTGCCGGCTACGTCGGTCTGGTGGCCGCAGCCTGTTTTGCCGAAAGCGGCAACAATGTCATTACCGTCGATATCGATCAGGCGCGCATAGAAAACCTCAAACAGGGCATCATCCCGATCTATGAACCGGGGCTGAAAGAGATGATCCTGCGCAATCAGGCTGAAGGGCGTCTATCCTTTACGGTCGATATGGAAGATGCGATCAAGTCCTCGCTGGTCTGCTTCATCGCCGTCGGCACTCCGCCGGGCGAAGACGGTTCCGCCGACCTTAAACACGTCCTTGGTGTTGCCCGCAGCATCGGCAGCGCCATGAACGGCTTCAAAATCATCGTCGACAAATCCACCGTTCCGGTCGGCACCGCCGACAAGGTTCGCGCCGCAATTCAGGAAGAGCTGACCGCCCGTGGCGTCAACCTGGAGTTCGATGTGGTCTCCAACCCGGAATTTCTTAAGGAAGGCGCCGCAATCGACGACTTCATGAAACCTGACCGGGTCGTCATCGGCTGCGACAACGTCCGAACCGCAGAAATCATGAAAGAGCTGTATGACCCGTTCATGCGCAAACAAAACCGCATGATCATCATGGATATCCGCAGCGCCGAAATGACCAAATACGCCGCCAACGCCATGCTCGCCACCCGCATCTCCTTCATGAACCAGATTGCCGGGATGTGCGAACGGATGGGCGCTGACGTCATGGCGGTCCGCGAAGGGATCGGCTCCGACTCCCGTATCGGTTATGACTTCCTCTTCCCCGGCCCCGGTTATGGCGGTTCCTGTTTTCCGAAAGACGTCAAAGCCCTTATAAAAACCGCCGAAGAAGCCAATTATGACTTCCTGCTGCTTAAAGCCGTCGAAGAGGTCAACGAACTCCAGAAGGATGTCCTGGCGGCAAAACTGATCAAACTACTCGGTTCACCCGACCAGGAGCAGTCGCTCACCGGCCGCATTATCGCTTGCTGGGGACTTTCCTTCAAACCACGCACCGACGATATGCGGGAAGCGCCGGCCATCACGGTCATCGAGCATCTGCTGGCCGCTGGTGCCACGGTGCGGGTACATGACCCGGAAGCGCTTAAAGAAGCCAGAAAATATTTCGGGGACCGGATCGAATACAGCAGCAACCAGTATGACATTCTGTCCGGCGCCGACGCTCTCACAATCATCACCGACTGGAATGAATACCGGAACCCGGACTTTGAGCGCATCCATGCTGCCCTCAAAACTCCGAATATTGTGGACGGCAGAAACCTGTACAAACCGGGTCGCATGGTTGCTAGCGGCTTTACCTACATCCCGCTCGGCCGCTGTAGCAGCGGCATCAGCGGAGAGGTGAAATAGCATGCGTATTCTGGTAACAGGAGGCGCCGGTTTTGTGGGATCGCACCTGTGCGAACGCCTTCTCAATGAAGGGCATGATGTTATCTGCATGGACAACTTCTTCACCGGCAGCAAAGACAACATCATCCACCTGATGGACAGCCACCGCTTCGAGCTGGTGCGCCACGACATAACCGAGCCGATCCTGCTGGAAGTTGACCGCATCTACAACCTGGCCTGCCCCGCTTCCCCGGTGCACTACCAGTACAACCCGGTCAAAACCACCAAAACCAGCGTCATGGGTGTCATCAATATGCTGGGGATGGCCAAACGGGTCCGCGCGCGCATCCTGCAGGCCTCAACCTCGGAAGTGTACGGTGACCCGCAGGTTCATCCACAGACGGAGGATTACTGGGGCAACGTCAATCCGATCGGCATCCGCAGCTGCTACGACGAAGGGAAGCGGGTTGCCGAAACCCTGATGATGGACTACCACCGCCAGAACCGGGTGGATATCCGCATCGTCCGTATTTTCAATACCTACGGCCCGCGCATGGCCGAAAATGACGGCCGCGTGGTATCAAACTTCATCCTCCAGGCGCTCAGAAATGAAGACATCACCGTCTATGGCGACGGCTCCCAGACCCGCTCATTCTGCTATGTTTCCGACCTGGTTGAGGGGATGATCCGCATGATGGAGTGCGACGGTTTCATCGGCCCGGTCAACCTGGGCAACCCGGTGGAAAATACAATCCTTGAGTTTGCTGAAAAAATCATTACAATAACGGCATCAAAGTCGAAAATCATTTTCCAGCCACTGCCGCAGGACGATCCGAAACAGCGGCAGCCTAATATTTCTCTGGCTGGTGAAAAACTTGGATGGAACCCTGTCATCCCTCTGGATAACGGGCTCAGGTCAACGGCTGACTATTTTGCCGGACGGATAAGGAACAGGTAAATGTTCAATTTCCCCCTTTCCAAAAAAATGTATCTCATCCCGGCCGGGTGCCTGGTGTTTATACTTTTTTTCACGGTATTCGGTGATAAGGGGCTTCTGCGCATTTTCGAACTTAAGCAGGACAAAAACAAAATTGAAGCACGCCTGTCCGAGAGCAGAGTCGACAATGAAAAACTTAAACGTGAAATCGTCGCTCTCAAATCCGACCGTCGCTACCTTGAAAGCATAGCCCGCAAAGATTTTGGTCTTGTACGCAGTAACGAGACCATCTACCAGTTCCCTCAGGAAAAGAAATAGCTCAAATCAGGAAGTACAACCATGTCACAACAACACTGCACCGTCTGTGCCTGGCGCGAAAACTGCTCGAAACGGTTCTGCATTCCGGATAATGGAGCCCGTTGCCCCGATTTTACCCGGGATGTCAGCATCAAGGACAATCCCGAGGTCTCCGATACATCATCAGCACAGAAAGAACTGCCCATAAAATGATACGAAACCGAATAGCTCCCCTCCTGGAAAGTGCACTGAACAAAGCCCTCGCGGCACAAGAACTGACCACATCCCCGCTGCCGGCAATTATTATCGGAAACCCGGCCAATCCCGAACATGGTGATTTTTCGTGTAATATTGCTATGCAGCTGGCAAAAGGTGAGCGTAAGGCACCACGCCAGGTGGCGGAAATTATCATCAAACATCTGGGTGAGGGCGCCGGCCTTCTGGCAAAGTGTGACATCGCCGGCCCCGGCTTTATCAATCTGTTTGTATCCCAATCCGCATGGCAGAACACCCTCCTGGACATTGAGGCGCAGGGCGACCTGTATGGCCGCACAACAAGCGGAAACGGAAAAAAGGTGCAGGTGGAGTTTGTCAGTGCCAACCCGACCGGTCCGCTCCATATCGGCCATGGCCGCGGGGCAGCGTTGGGCGACACCCTGTGCCGGGTTCTGGATGCTGCCGGCTGGGATGTGACGCGGGAATTTTATTATAATGATGCCGGCGTTCAGATCAGCAACCTTGCACTTTCCGTCCAACTCCGCTGTCTGGGCATTGAACCGGATGACCCCCGCTGGCCGGAAGGGGGATATCAAGGGGAATATATCAAGGATGTTGCCCGTGCATACCTGGCGTGCGAAACCGTAGAGGCCACCGACCAGCATACAACCGCCTGCGGTGATCCTGAAAATCTTGAAAATATCCGGCAGTTTGCCGTCGCCTGGCTGCGGCGCGAACAGGACCTTGACCTTGAAGCTTTTGACGTTACGTTTGACGTGTACACTCTGGAATCATCTCTTTACAGCGAAGGGAGAGTTGATGCGGTTGTCCGGAAACTGATCGCCAACGGGCACGCCTACGAGCAGGACAACGCTCTGTGGCTCCGTTCCACAGAATTCGGTGATGACAAAGATCGCGTTATGCGCAAGGCCGACGGCAGTTATACCTACTTTGTCCCGGATGTTGCCTATCATCAGGCAAAGTGGGAGCGCGGCTTTACCCGAGTGATCAACGAGCAGGGTTCCGACCACCACAGCACCGTTACCCGCGTCCGTGCCGGACTCCAGGCCCTTGACATCGGCATCCCTCAAGGATGGCCAGAGTACGTTCTACACCAGATGGTCACCGTCATGCGCGGCGGCGAAGAGGTCAAAATTTCCAAGCGGGCCGGAAGTTACGTCACCCTGCGGGATCTGATCGATGAAGTCGGGCGCGACGCGACCCGCTTCTTTTTCCTGATGCGCAAACCGGATGCCCAAATGGTTTTCGACATCGACCTGGCAAAGCAGCAGAACAATGAAAACCCGGTCTACTACGTACAATATGCCCATGCCCGTATCTGCAGCATATTTGATAATGCCGCCGAGAAGGGCTTCACCGCACCTGTACAACCGGCGCCTGAAGAACTGGCCTGCCTCACCACCGCAGAAGATCTCCTGATGATCAAACTGCTGGCCGCTCTGCCGGATACGGTCGATGACTGTGCCGTGCATTTCGAGCCGCATCGCTTGACCTATTATCTGAGCGAACTTGCCAGCTGTTTCCACAGTTTCTACAACAAAAACCGCGTTATCAGCGAAGATCAGGCACTGACGGCTGCCCGGCTTTTTCTGCTGAAACGGACGGCACAAACTCTGAAAAACGCCCTCTCCATCCTGGGCATATCAGCACCGGAGCGGATGTAACGGAGGTATTATGCGCATTGACTATAGCGAACCAAAAAAATCGTGCAGTTCAGGTTCATCCAAATCAAGTCACGGGCGTCCTCGTCAGGTATCCTCCGGCGGAACGCTGGCCGTTGTCTGCGTTACCGGTCTTCTTTGTTTCGGAATAGGCTTCGGCGGCGGATGGATGGCTTCACAGCGCTCGGCAAAAAAAGCCTTCAGGGCGGCGCTGGAGCAGCAAAGTCTTGAAAATTCACCCCTAAAGGCAAAAACGCCGATCGCGACGCAACAGCAGCTACCGGCAGCGCCCGCTGCCGCCCAGCAACAGCCGCAAGCGGGAGGGGCTCCCCCACAACCTGCACCCGCCGGTGGTCAACCTGCTGCCGATCCGCCGCTTAGTTTTTACAAAACACTCCCCAGCGGCCAGAAAAGCAATGTCATGGGCAGCGGCATCAATGCCAAGGAGGAAAAACCGGCGAAGCAACCGCTCCAGGCAGCCATGCCCCCCAATGCGCTCAAGCCGGTCGTACCCCAGAACGATGACCATGGCCAGAAGACCCCTGTCCAGGCCGCCGCAGTTCGGCAGGATGCAAGCGGCTACACTGTGCAGGTTGCATCCTACTCTCTCAAGTCAGAGGCTGAGACAACGCGGAGCAAACTGGCTGCCAAAGGCTACAATGTCAGTATTGTTGAGTCACGCCTGGGAGACAAAGGTACCTGGTTTCGTGTGCGCATCGGTAAGCGCCTTGACGCGGATGCCGCAAAAGAGCTCGCCGGTAAGCTGGGGAAAGGGGCGATAGCGATTCCAGACAAGGATTGATAATGGCGGCCTGCCGCCAAATAAATCACGCCTCGGCAATTAATACATTGACAACGCTTTCCACATACTGTTATAAGTTCGCTTCACTTGTCGCGGGGTGGAGCAGTCTGGTAGCTCGTCGGGCTCATAACCCGAAGGTCAGAGGTTCAAATCCTCTCCCCGCAACCAAAATCTTTTCGCCCCTTTGGTATTACCGACCTAAGGGGCGTTTTCAAATGGCGGTGTAGCTCAGTTGGCTAGAGCAAGCGACTCATATTCGCTAGGTCCGGAGTTCAAATCTCTGCACCGCCACCAATACGCATAACTTGTTGAAAAGGAACACATTTTGACAAGTGAAATCGACAGCCCTTCAAGTAGCACACATCCTAGCACACGGGAAGTGGATACTATGAAGGGCTGTTTGCGTAATAAAAAGGGTGTCTGGTATTACCGGAGACGGGTTCCACAAAAGTTTTACAAGAAATATTTTAAGGGTTTGGAGATATCAAAGAGCCTAAATATTAAGGTTGATGGTCGTGTGAACGAAAAACTTGCACAGGCGGCTGCCAAGCTCTGGGATGTTCGTGTTGACCAAGTTTTTTATTATTTGGATTCTGAAAATCGGTCATTTGAAAAAAAGATGGAGATGATACAAGAGGAAATTTATCCTATGACCGTTAAACCCGAACCAGCCATACCTACCCTACCATCACCACCTAAAAAACGACTGAATGACCTGTTTGACGCCTATATTGCACGACATGAGAAAAACTGGCGGTTTGGTAGCCGAGCCGACGCCGTTTATTCTTTGTGGTTGGCAAATGAAATTCTTGAAAATCCCGTTCCTGACGAAATAACGCATGACGATATTGATAGACTTGTAGCGACTATCTGTCTTCTTCCGAAGAATATTACACGTGATAAAGTATACAAAGACCTCTCCGTTAAGGAAATTATCTATCTAATAGAAAATGCTCCCGCTGA
>CAINRC010000125.1 GCA_903852495.1 uncultured Geobacteraceae bacterium
CCGTTCATGGTAGACCAGCGCTTCGTTGTCAGGATAACGGCACGCAATCTCGTCCAGAAGGGAGCCGACGGTGTGGGTGAGCAACTGCGACATGATAAACCTCCGATCGTCTGTTCACGTATTGAAAAGGTGCCCGTGCCGATAGCAGCACGCTGCTCTACGCACAAAGGCACCCACCTTATGCCACATCCTGAGCCAAGTGGCAATCGGAGCCTGCACCATCCAGTTTTTACATACCCGAATACATACCACAACGAAAGACATTAATTTTACGATACTGTTGTGCTATAGTCCGTCCGATGCCCATTTCCCCCTGGAGTCAGACATCATGAACACGCCTGCACAGTTTCTTCCCCCTGCACTGCCCGATCTGACCGATATCACGCGCTATTGCCGGATTGAAGACATTGAGCCGTTCCTGCAGATGATTTCGGGAGCGGTGTACGAGGACCACAGTAAGGTTATTGACTGGGAATCCAGAAGCGGGCAGCTTGTTGCAGCAATAGCGGTGTCGGAAGGTGCCGCGCTTAAAACGATCCACGAGAGCCTCAATCAGATAGAGATGGAACGCTTTCTCCTGGTTCCCTCAGTCAATGCCCTGCACCGTTCGTGCACCCACTACCGCGATCTTCTGTCCCACCGCGTTATGGATACCGTTCTTGCAGAGATGGACGCCTCCGGATTTGTCCGTCCGCCGGTCCCCTTTGCTCTGATCAGCATGGGCAGCGATGGCCGTGAAGAACAGACATTGATCACGGATCAGGACAACCTGATTGTCTACGGTGATGGCGGCGGAGAAGCAGCCGACAGATATTTTATTGAATTTTCAACCCGGTTGGTGGACAGGCTTGAGGAGGCCGGCTTCAAACGCTGCACGGGTGATATCATGCCTACTAATCAGACATGGCGCGGTTCGTACAGCCAATGGCGCAAGCGGCTCTTTTCTATCGTCAGGTATGAGGTCGAAGACATCGGCAAGAATGTCATGAACCTGATTGTGATGTCCGACGCCCGCTATGTCGCCGGCGATCAGGAACTGGCCGCTGAGCTGATTGATATGATCAGAACCATGGAGCGGGAATATTTCCAGGTTCTGTGGGGAATGGCCAAAGCGGCAACGGAGATGCAGCTGGCTCTCACCTTTATGAAGCATATCTGGACGGAGGGAAGTGGCGATCACAAGGGGGAATTCAACGTCAAATTACTGGCGTGGGCTCCGCTTGTCATGAATGTCCGTATTCTGGCCATCAGCCAGAGCGCCCCCGCAACCAGTACGTTGGAGCGTATTGCACTATTGGAGACGGAAGGGAGCTTTTCTCCCTCCTTTGCCAGCGACCTGGTTGAGGCCTATCACGTCCTCACCAGACAGCGGATACTGATTCAAATCAAAGCCCTCAAAGGGATCCAGGACGATTCCCATTATCTCAACCCCTTCCAACTGGCATCTGCCGAACGTGAACAGATCCGGCACGCCCTGATCAAGATCGAAGAATTGCAGAAGATCATTCACGCCAACTTCCATATTGTGTAGGTCACAATTCGGGCGACCCGGTGGGTCGCCCCTACGGAATTCATATGATGTCAATATTTTTGATCCCGTCAGGCCGCCAGCTCGGCGGGATTACGTGTGACCCCGCACTTTCTTTATCCGGCAACAGCGAGCCAAGCGTGACAACCATATCCCCAAACCTCTGATTGACCGTATCCATCGCCTGTGTTGCCCACAGTTTCTTCCGCTCATCTTCAAATAACGGCAGCTGATCCGCCTGGTGCTTCAGACCAGAGATACTCACGCCCAGCAGCCTCACCGGCTGCTCCAGTGCAACAGTATTGAGAATACTTATGGCTGCACGGTAGATTTCATCTGACCGGTTGATGTAGCTTTTCAGCGTCGTCTGTTTTCCCCAGGAAGAGAAGAAGTCCGCATACCGCACATACAGATGGATTGTCTTCCCTGAGACACCGTACCGCCTGGCCCGGCTGCCAACCATCTCCGAAAGCTGCAGCAGAAAACGCCTGATCTCGGCAGGATCGTCAATATCCCGATCCAGGGTGCGGCTATGACCGACGCTTTTTACTGCATCCTCCTCACCGAACGGGATCACCGGTGATTCGTCTATCCCCTGCCCCATCTGTTTCAGCCGCCTGCCCACGATGCCGAACTTGCGTGTCAGGCGCCCCTCTTCGCACCGCCCAAGCTCGCCACATGTGTAGATGGACATCATATTGAGATGCCGCTGCATTTTTTTACCAATGCCGCACAGCTCCTGTATCGGCATTGGTTCCAGAATACGCGCAACATTCTCCGGAGCGATAACAGTCAGCCCGTCCGGTTTTTTCATATCACTTGCCAGCTTGGCCAGGAGTTTGTTGGGGGCTATGCCGATGGAGCAGCGTAAGCCGAATTGGTGAAGAATACGGGCTTTGATACGGTATGCAATTGTTTCGGCAGAACCAAAGATAGAAAGGGAATGGGTGACATCCAGCCAGGATTCATCCACTGAAAACGCCTCGACCAGCGGAGTAAACTCCCGGAATATTTCGTTGATTCTGGTGGAGGTGTAGGTGTACTTCCGGTTATCCCCCACAACGACAATAAGTTCCGGGCACACCCGCTTTCCTTCCCAGACCGCCATACCGGTTTTTACCCCCCTGGCCCGGGCTTCATACGAAGAGGTGGTAATCACCGTCCGCCCGCCGCCACCGACTACGGCAATCGCCTTGCCGCGCAGCTCAGGGTTGGCCTGCTGTTCCACAGAGGCAAAAAAGGCATTCATATCGAGGTGAAGGATGACGCGGTGATCCGGCATACTTATTCCGTACGCTGGGAGTGGATCGTCCAGGATTGATCGGCGGGATCGAACACCAATTCGTAGAGCGCATCACCATCGCTAACAGCGTAGTGGAGGAGCTGGCGCTCGCCGACACAATCCTGCCAGTGGTAGGTTGTTTCCTGAACCCTGTGCTGCCGCCGGTTAAGCTCAAACCAGACCGGCCGGGCCTTTTTCCCCGGTTCAAAAAGAACCGCTATGCGCACCGACTTCCCGGACGTCATTCGCAGTTCCTGACAATCCGCAGCAGCTTTCCGGCCACTACGGTTTCCGCCTCGCCATCCTTGATAATGATCGGCTGGAGTGCCGGATTTTCCGGCTGCAGGCGGATCCGGCCGACCTCCCGGTAAAAACGCTTCAGGGTCGCTTCGCCATCAACCACCGCCACAACAATCTCACCGTTCTCGGCGGTCGGCTGCGGACGGATCAATGCCAGATCCCCGTCAAGAATATGGGCATCAACCATACTGTCCCCCTTCACCCGGAGGAAATAACACCCCTCGCCCCGGAGCCAGGAGGGGTCAACGGAGCAGTAGCCCTGAAGATCCTCGACGGCAGGTTCGGGAGCTCCCGCCCTGACCGTGCCGACCACCGGCACCGGCGTCGATGACACCGGCCGGTTGGCGAGAATAATTCCCCGCGAGCCGCCCCGCCGGCTGATGTATCCTTTCCGTTCCAGCGCGTCGAGATGGGCGATGGCCGTGGCGGTCCCCTTGGTACCGATGCTCTCGGATATTTCGCGCAGAGTCGGTGGACACCCGGCCCTGGCAAGGGAATTACCGATCATGTCCAGCACCTGCTGCTGCCGTTCGGTCAATGGCTGCATATGGCCTCCGCTACTGTCAAATGGCATACTATGTCAAATGATAGATATATCGGGCTGGAACGTCAAGCAGATAAATTTTTGCAGCAGTGAAAAATGAATGGGGGAGAGGAAATGTATGCGGCTGCAGGAAAGATATACAACAACGGGGCGGCGGGAAAACCAGGATTGTAACCCTGGCTTAACTCCATCGCCCCGTGTTTCACCTGTTGTTCGAGAGCATCAATCTTAAGAGGGAATACCCATCTCCCCGCTTTTTCCGTAGGTGGTGATGATCCAGCGGGCGATACTTCGCTTTCCTCCCGGAGACATGGGGAGGGCATCTTCATGGAACCAGTCCGCCTCCACAACCTCTACGCCGTCCGGCCTGATCTCCCCCCCGGCATACTCAGCCAGGAAACCGATCATCTGCTGGCTCGGGAACGGCCAGCACTGGCTCCCCACATAGCGGATATTGGTCACCTCTATCCCCGCCTCCTCACGAACCTCCCGCCGGACACACTCCTCCAGGGATTCACCAAAATCAAGAAAGCCGGCCACCAGGCTGAAGCGGCCGGGATTCCAGGATGCGTTACGGATCAGCAGCAGTTCGGCGCCGCGACGCACCAGGACAATAATGCAGGGGTGAATATGGGGGAAATGCTCATCACCACACGACGGGCACCGTTTACCCCAACTGGCCGACATTCTGGACAACTGGCCGCCGCAACGGGAGCAGAAGCGGCTGCGTCGCTCCCAATGCAGAATCTGGGCGGCCCGGCCGGCTATTGTCGCCAGGGCGTCATCAAGCCGGACGTCCGGCCCCTGAAACGGGAGGGCTTCATACTCCGCCGGCACGGCGGCATCCGGAGCGATGCGCACAGCCCGCAGCGTCTTCCCCTGCCATAGGCCGATCCGCAACGACTCTGTTTCCGGAACAATACCCGCCGGTAGCGGTCCGCCCGGAAGAAGCGACTGCACCGACCCGGCCGGCACCAGAAGCGAAGAACCCTGGAGAACAGCCCAGAATCCGGCGGTGTTATCCCCCCCGGTTTCAGGTGGAAGCGGCGTGAATGAGTCGCTGATTATGCTTGAATTGAACGGTAGTGATTGTGACATGGCGGTCATCCTTGTTTGACAGATTCGGGTTAATGCCTAATAGGATCACCATCATTTGTCAAGGCGAATAATCCCGCACCTGCCCCGTTGAAGGTGATGTGCACTGAATACTTTACCGGCACCGCCATTCGTGGTACTACACGCGAAAACAACTCCCGATCGGGAAAATACTGCAGCAACTGGCACTCCATGACCATTCAAACCCGCACCATTCTGCTTTCATCCGTAGCACTGTTCACACTCCTGGCAACCGGGTGTGCCAGTCATCAGCGCGCCTACTCACCGCAGGACCCAACCGCTTCCTCCCGGCAAAAACCGGGGCAGAAGCCGTACACCATTGCCGGCAAACGCTATGAACCGCTTTCCAGTCATGAAGGCTTCGTGCAGGAGGGAATTGCCAGCAGTTACGGGCTGGATTTCCATGGGCGTAAAACCAGCAACGGGGAAACGTTCGATATGAATGCCATGACCGCAGCCCACAAAACGCTGCCGCTCGGTGTTTATGTAAAGGTGCGGCACAAACGCAACGGCAGGGAAATTGTGGTACGGATAAATGACCGCGGCCCGTTTGTCGGCGACCGGATCATCGATCTTTCAGAGGGAGCGGCGCGTAAACTCGACATGATTCAGGAGGGGCTGGCACCGGTTACAGTTGTCGCCCTCGGCTATAAGGTTGATCGGACAGGGGGAGAAGCTGAATATCGCGCCCCGGTCAGCTACGACAGCGGACGTTTTGCGCTCCAGGTCGCCGCATATAAAAACAGGACCAATGCCTATCGCTACGCGGATGAGCTGAAAACAAAATACGGTGCGGCCGACGTCCAGGAAGCAATGGTCAAAGGGAGTATGTTCTACCGGGTCCGCGTAGGACGCTACCCCTCTTTGCATACGGCGCAAACGGGTCAGGAACAGTTTGAGAAGAAGGGATTCACCGGCAACTTTGTTGTCGCTGTGGATTAGTCAGGCAGCGCCGCAATCGCCGACACAGCCGTGTCACACTCTATGACGAGTGCGGCGGGTATGAACAGATCAACCTCATTCCGGGCACTGCCGGTCAGGCGGAGGAGAAGCTCCCGGAACAGGAGCAGTTCCCGGCTAAACAGATCCGTGAAGCCGAAACGCAGATCAGCGTATTGTCGAGGATTCACGTCGGTAAAATTCAGGGTACACCACTCATCAAAAAGCTCTTCACCGGAGATATCAATCAGGGGAATGCCATTCAGGCGGCAGGTCATCGGTCGATATTCATACACCAGGCAGCCGCCGGTTTCTGACAACAGCAGGCAGGGCGTGTCATCCTCCTCCGGCATCAGTGCATCCCACTCCGCCTCCGGAATTCCGTTCAGCAGCCATGGCTCCACAAACGCCGGGTTTACCAGCGTCAAGCCTTCGAGACGCCGGATTGCCAGACGGGAGATGTTATTTTTCAGAGGATCGGGGAGCAGATCAAAACCGCGACGGAGGTACAGCGCATCCAGCAGGGTGATATCAAAAAGCCCGCGACAGCAGGCTGAGCAGCCGGAACGGCACGCGATCGCTTCAGGGTACAACTCAAGGCAGCGGGCAAACCAACCATCCACCTCCCCCAGCAGGGCACCATAACTATCCAGCAGATCATTCACAACAGAACACCCCTACCCGGCTACGGGATCGCATACGCCATGACAGTAATGACAAAGCCGGCATAGTCACCAGTAATGCTGACTATGCCGGCAAGATCTGAATCAATCGACCCGGCTCCCAACTGAATTAACGTCGGCAGCCTATTTCAGGGTGAGAACATACTCAACAAGGCCTTCAACCTGATCAGGGGTAATCTGGCTGCTGAACGACGGCATACCGCCCGGTCGCCCCTCGGAAATCGTCTTGATAAGATCAAGACGTGACTTGCCGTATTTGTAGCGGGAAAGGGTCAGATCGGGGCCGACCCCACCCTTGGCGTTTTCACCGTGGCAGGCAATACACATGGAGGCAAACAGTTTTTTTCCGACGGCGACATACGCTTCAACCGCATGACCGCCCTCATGGGCGCCAACCCCGGTAGCTTCAACAGCTTTATGTGCAACCTGTTTTTTCTCGGTACGCGTTTTCCGTGCCGAGTCGGCCTCGGACTGGGAACTCCAGCCGCTGAAAAGGTAATGCCCCATGAACGCCACAGCCCATATCACCAGCACCGTCAAAAGGAGGCGAAAGATCCCGGGGGATTTTTTTTCTTCGCGATATTTTATACCATCGTACTCATGCTTCTCTGACATATACCCGCTCCTTGGAAAAGAATTAGTCGTCCTCAAGCATCCTGTGCTTCGGCTCTTCAAGCTTCTGCTTCCGCTTCCTGTTGAGTGTTGCGGCAGTAATTGCCCCGAGAATGGCCAGCAGGAAACCGGTCAGCAGTAGAAAAACAAATCGGGCATCGAACATCATTTCGCACCAAGCTTGATCAGAGTTACCAGCTTCCAGATTTTCTGCTCATCCAGTGTACCGCCGAAAGCCGGCATACCATTGGCCTCGATTCCCTGGGATACAGTTTTGAACAGGTCCGCCTCGGATTTAGCAGAACCTTTCAAGGATGGGCCGAGATTCCCTTCCCGTTTATCACCATGGCACGATGCACAGTTCTGCATGTACAGTGATTCAGCATCTTTTGCGACCGTCTGCAGGTCTGTAAAGGGGTTTTTCAGGGCAGCCGGCGCTTGTGCGGCAGCTTCAGCCTTTTTCACCGGAATGTCGGTTCCCAGTTTGCGCAGATAGGCAATAATGGCATCCATTTCGGTTTTTCCCTTGAGATCATCAAGGTCAGCTTGAGTATAGGGGAAGCTAAGCAGCTTCATTTTCCGCTCTGAATAGGTGGTATCAAGAGGCTTGTTCAGAAAGGCGTATGACGGCATATTGGAAGCCGGCACCACCGACTGCGGGTTTTCCATATGCTTCTTATGCCAGGCACCCTTGGGATCGGGGTATTTCAGGCCGATGTGCGCCAGATCCGGACCGGTGCGGCGCGAACCCCACAGGTGCGGACGGTCATAGACAAACTCGCCCGATTTTGAATAGCTGCCGCCGTAGCCGTAGCGCTCAACATCGGAGGCAAGGGTGCGTACAGTCTGGGAATGGCAGTTGTTACACCCTTCCCGCATATACAGGTCACGCCCTTCCTGCTGCAGCGGTGTATATGGCTTTACTTCGGCAATTTTGTCACCGGCGCCGTTGATCCATTTGAATGGCGCTATCATGGTAATCGTAGTGCCTACCATAATAACGACAAACGCCAGAATGATAAAAACAACGGGATTTTTTTCCAACATAGTATCGTCCTCGTTCGTAGTGGATTTAGATTATGCCTTGGCAGCTTGTGATGCAGCACCCTTCTGGAACGTCTTGTAGATGTTGTAAATAAAAGCCGCCAACCCGCCCAAATAGATAAATCCGCTGATCGCCCGTATTTTGTAATAGGGGAAGATGGCAATCATGGTTTCCATAAAGCTGTAGTGCAGAGTTCCGTCCGGATTGGTTGCCAGCAGCATACTTCCCTGTTGCACACCGGCGATCCACATGGTGATGGAATAAATCAGCTGTCCGATCAGAATCAGCCAGAAATGGATGTTGGCAAGTTTGACGCTGTAAATTTCCGTATCAAATATTTTGGTGATTGCATAGTACATGGACGCAAAAATAATCATGGACACCCAGCCAAGCACCCCCATGTGAACATGTCCCGGCACCCAGTCGGTATAGTGGATAAACGCAGAAAAGGTGCGGACCGCCTGCATCGGTCCCTGTATGGTTTGTAGGCCGTAGAAAGTGATGCCGCAGATCAGGAACTTTACCAGGTAATTGCTTTTCATCTGTTCCCATTGACCGTTCATGGTCAGATAGCCGTTCATGACCGCCCCCCAGGATGGAGCTATGAGCATGATCGAGAACCCCATGGCCAGTGTCTGGATCCAGTCAGGAATCGGTGTCCAGAGAAGGTGGTGCGCGCCGGTCCAGAGGTACATAAAGATAAGACTCCAGAAGGCGATAATGCCCATGCGATGGCTATAGATCGGGTTACCGGTGACTTTCGGCAGGAAATAGTAAAACAGTGCCAGCGGAGGGACCGTCAAAACCATGGCTACGGCATTGTGGCCGTACCACCACTGTACATTGGCGTCATTCGTCCCGGCAAAGATCGAATAGGATTTGAACAGGTGCAGCGGAACACCGAGGTTGTTGACGACGTACAGAACCGTCACCCCCACCAGGGCGGCCATAATATACCAGAGCGAGATGTACATCTGCTCTTCCTTCCGCTTCAGGATCGTCATAAATACGTTGATCGAGAACAGTACCCAGATGATTGCCACCACAATGGCCAGAGGCCACTCAAGCTCGGCATATTCCTTGGTCCGGTTGATCCCCATGGCCAGCGTTACTGCTGCCGAGGCGATACCGATATTAAACAGCCAGAGGGTTACCCGTGCCAGACCCGGACTCCAGAGAGGAGTTTTTGTGAGCCGCTGGGTTATGTAAAAGAAAAGGCCGATAAAACTGCCGATGCCCCAGCCGAAAATGCCGGCGTTCGTATGGATCGGCCGCAGCCTGCCATAGGTCAGATAGGGTGCTACATTCAGCTGCGGCCAGGCCAGCTGCAGGGAGATCAAAATCCCGACCAGGACTGCAACGGTCCCCCAGATGATGCTCCAGGTGATAAAACCTTTCACCGAATCATCGTAATACTGCGTCTTCACTTTCATGCGTCCACTCCTTGGGTGAAATAACTTCATACGGGCAACGGCTCACGTACACGACAAGCTGCTGTTTTGGCTTGGCTTGGCTGTGAATGCTTCCGGCTTAACTCTGCAGTTTGGAGAATTTATCACAAAATGAAAATTTTGCACGCGTTTATTGAGTAATTTAGTGTTGAAGCATGAGGAAATCATCGTCGCTAAGGACTCCAAATAAAAGCAGCCACCCCCCAAAACTGCGGGGGTGGCCGGGAAATATCTGCCGTGTTGCGAAGTTAGATCAATATGCGTCCGGGTTCTCCAGAACATCCCCATCGCTTACCCTTCCCCTGAACAGACGATACACCCATATTTTGTAGCAAATGACAATCGGGACGAAGATCCCCGCCACGACAGTCATGATTTTGAGCGTCAGCAGACTGGAAGATGAGTTGAAGATCGTCAGGTTGGATGCCGGATCAATGCTGGAAGGGATCAGATTGGGGAACAACCCGGTCACGCCGGTGAACACGACAAAAACAATGGTCAGGCATGAGAAAAGAAATGCCTTATGAAACGAGCTTTTGGCAATAAATACTTTAACCAGAATAAGAGATACAACTGCGATCACCGGAATCAGTAGAAACACCGGGGCTTTGAAAAAATTGTCGTACAGTTTCGTTGCTGGATAGGTATAGCCGAGGAACGCAACGGCTACCACAAGGAGCGGAATCCAGAGCTTATTGGACATCTCTTCGCTCCGTTTTCTGAGGTCACCGGTGGTTTTAATAGCAGCATACAGCGAACCATGCACGGCAAAGAGCAGCACGAACAGCACACCGGTCAGCAGACCATAGGGGTTGAGCAGACCGATCAGAGTACCGTCATAACTGAAGTTGATGGCGGCAAAATCGTTTTTCATCGGAATGCCCTTGAAAATATTGCCGAATGCAACACCGAACAGCAGCGCCGGGAGAAAGCTGGAAACCATGATGGCCATATCCCACGACCGTCTCCATACAGGGCTGTCGATCTTGGCCCGGAACTCGAAGGAGACACCACGGACAATCAGAGCAAACAGCAGCAGTACCAGTGCGGAATACAGGTTGCTGAACATCAAGGCGTAGGTTGTGGGAAACGCCGCAAAAGTGGCGCCGCCGGCTGTGACCAGCCAGACTTCATTGCCATCCCATACCGGCCCGACCGTATTGATCAACACCCGTTTTTCGGTGTCGTTCTTGGCCAGAAACGTGGCCATGAACCCGCTCCCGAACACAAAACCGTCAAGCATGAAGTACACTGCCCATAAAACACCCCACAACACGAACCAGATAATCTGGAATACGGATATATCCATGAGTTATGCCCTCCCCTGAACGTTAATGATGCTGGTCAGGTCCTTATCGGGCCCTTTTTTGGCGTATTTCACCAGCAGGTAGATATCAATGGCCCCAAGTACACCGTACAGCACGGTAAAACCAAGCAGCGACAACGCAACCTGGGTAGTGCTTATGGACTTGGAAACGGCATCGGCGGTTTTCATCACGCCGTAAACGATCCAGGGTTGCCTGCCAAGCTCGGAAACGAGCCAGCCCAGTTGTTGAGCAATGTAGGGAGCCGGAATGGCAAAAACCATGATTTTCAGAAACAGCCGGGAATCGGTGAAATCTGCTTTACGCGACAGGATAATACCGACCAGGCTGGCAAGAATCATAAAGGTGCCAAGACCAACCATCACCCGGAAACTGAGAAAGGTCGGCAGAACCGGCGGCCGAAGATCTGCAGGGACAGTTTTCATTCCGGTGATTTGGGCATTGGGATCATGGTGGGCCAGCAAGCTGAGAACATTCGGAATGTACAGCAGTTCCAGCGAGTTCCGTTCATGTGCCGCATCAGGCACCAGCAGCAGATGCATACCGGCCCCTTTTTTGGTTTCCCACTGTGACTCCATGGCAGCAAATTTAGCGGGCTGGTGCTCGGAAATAACAACCGCATGCAGATCACCCGTAAACGCCACTCCCATGGAAGCAACAAAGGCCCATACAGCAGCCATTCTGAATGACCGTGTGAAAAAATCGGATTCATTATTTCTGAGCAGATGCCAGGCCGAAACACCCATTATGAGAAAAGCTGCCAGAGCATACCCGGAAAGAGCGGTATGGGTGAATTTTATCCAGCCGTAGCTATTGGTGAGAACTGCGCCGAAATCACTCATTTCTGCCCGGCCGTTACGAATGACATACCCGACCGGTTTTTGCATCCAGGCATTAGCCAGCAAAATGACAAGCGCCGAAACATTTGAGGCAATCGCGGTAAGCCAGATCGACAGAGCGTGAACTTTTTTTGACAGTTTGTTCCAGCCAAAGATCCAGACGCCGATAAAAACAGATTCAAGGAAGAATGCTACGGTGGCTTCAATGGCCAGCGGCGCTCCAAAGATATCCCCAACGAAACGGGAATACTCGGACCAGTTTAAACCAAACTGGAACTCCATGGTAATACCGGTGACAACCCCGAGAGCAAAATTGATCAGGAACAGCTTGCCCCAGAACTTGGTCATGCGTAACCACATTTCGTCGCCGGTAGTAACGTACTTTGTTTCCATCCAGGCCGTCATTATGGACAGCCCGAGTGTAAGCGGAACAAAGATCCAATGAAACATGCCGGTTGCCGCGAACTGCAGTTGGCTGAGCGTTACTACATTCATACATTCCCCCTTGTTGATTTTTTCCGGAAGTGCCCAACCCGGTGTTTTGCTCGAATTTACTTCATCGTTTGATCGTGGAAAACAGATTATGAAAAACGCCAAAACGGTTTTTTTGTCCCGTTTTGGCGTTTTATTATCAGAAGCGGTAACCTACACCAATGCCGAACACACTCGGATTAAGGTCTAATTTATATTTGGTGCCGGCAACCGTAATTTTTGTGTCGGCATTGATATACTTGTAGTCAAGGTTGAAAAACAGATTATCTTTGATCATCAGGTCAACACCTGCCTGAGCGGCCCAACCGAAACTGTTATCGATTTTAAAATCGGAGACGCCATTAAATTGGGATTCAAATGGAATGGTATAGTTTATACCAGCGCCGACATAAGGACTGATTGAACCGCCGGCCAGTGGGTGATATTTGACCGTAAGTGTGGGTGGAAGCAGCCAGGTGGAACCGACTGCCAACCCTTTTGATTTTATGTCATGCTTGGTAACACCCAAAATCAATTCTGCAGAAACATTCTTCAGAAAAAAATATTCCAGATCGAGTTCAGGGATTATGCTGTCGCTCAGCTTGAGCGCGGAACCGCTGAGAGCGCTGTCAAAAGTTTCAGACGGCATTACATAAAGTGCTCTGACGCGTACGCCATACTTTTTGTAATCATCCTCAGCACGAACAACCGTTGCTAAACCCATCGCCAACACCAATACCAGACCCAGAACTCCACTCATCCGTTTTTTCATGCGTAACTCCTCCAACCTGGATTTTGAGGGGTGTGCCCTCAATGCGACAACAAGTATACAGACAAACATGCTTGACTTGGTCTTATTGAGATCAAAGAAAATGACCGTTTCGTAATGCGACCAAAACGATCGAAACGCTCTTTTGTGCCATTAAGCATCAATCAAGAAGTATTTGTAAGTCGGCACGTATCTATTTCTTTTGTAGGAAAACAGGCAGGGGTGGTGTAGGAAGATTCTATTCAGTCATCCCATGATGGATGCCGTAGTTGATAATATCAGCGGTTGTTTTCAGGTGAAGTTTCTCCAGAATGCGTGCACGGTACGTACTGATGGTTTTAACGCTCAGGGAAAGATCCCTGGCAATCTCAGTCAGGGTTTTACCGGCGGTCATCATGCAGGCCAACTGGTATTCGCGGTCCGAAAGGGCTTCGGGGGTGGGCATACTGTCTCTCTTGTCGCTGATGGCATCAACCAGCAGTTCACTCTGAGACGTTGTCACAAACCTTTTGCCGGACAATACTTTTTCTATGGCCTCTTTCAGGACTGCCGCTTCGCTCCCCTTGTTAACGTATCCAGCGGCACCCGCACGCAACGACCGCACCGCGTATTGCTCCTCCGGGTGGGTACTCAAAATGATGACAGGCGGTTTTTTATCCCTCTGGTTCAACAGTTTGAGCACACTTAATCCATTCTGGTCAGGCAGAGAAATATCCAGCAGAACCAGATCGTAATCACAGGAGTTCACCATTTTAATGGCCTGTAGTCCATCAGAGGCCTCATCGAACTTCAAAGGCTGTTCCATGACATCCTGCAGAATCCTGATCACTCCCTGCCGTACAATGGTGTGATCTTCAACTATCAGCAACCGTTTCATATAGTTATTCTCCCTTATCCAGAGGAACAGTCAATTTCACAATCGTGCCGGATCCCGGCATCCCGCTGATTTCAATTTCACCACGGCAGATTCTCGCACGTTCCTGCATCCCCATCAGCCCGTAGGCTTCAGGGGAAGCGATCTGTTCCGGAGATATGCCGCAGCCGTTGTCAGATATTTCCAGTATCAGGGTCATCCCTCTTTTACAGAGCGATACACTGACCTCAGTTGCCCCGGAGTGACGAACAACATTGGTAAGTCCCTCCTGGACGATACGCATAACCGTAGTTGCCGTATACTGATCAAGTGGATCTATATCCTCGTTCAACATCACATAACACTCCAGGCCGCTACGCTTGCTGAATTCCGCAGCATACCATTCTATCGCGGCGCAGAGACCCATATTATCCAGCAGAGGCGGACGCAGGTCGGCGGCGATTCTCTGTACTCTCGCCGTCAACTGGTCGATGCTCACTCGCATTTCGTTTACCCGTTCATGCAGCTCACTAAAATCCGCGGGTATTTTCCGCTCGATCCATTCCAGGTCAAGCTTCAGAACCGTAATATTTTGACCTATCTCGTCATGAATATCACGGGCCATTGCCAGACGCTCACGCTCCTGAACCTTCTGCAGGTGGTCACCGAGAGCACGAAGTTTCTTACTCAAATCGATAAGGCGCTCTTCATTTCCCAGGCGCTCGGTGATATCACGAATGACGGCGACATAAACCTTATGCCCCAGATAATCAAAATAGCTCAGGGATATCTCGACCGGGAATGCCGTACCGTCTTTCCTGCGGTGCATACGTAACGGAATCAACGTTTCGTTGCTCCGTACGGCCGTTTCTGTCGTAGATGGCTCAGCGGAGATATCAACGTGCTTCATTTCCAGAAATTCTTCAATTGTGTATCCGTACATCTTGAGCGCAGCTGTGTTTGCATCCAGAATCTGGCCGGTTTCCCAGTCGTGCATAAATACCGTATCGGACTCCATTTCAAACAAGCGGCGATAGCGTTCCTCACTGTTATGCAGCGCCTCTTCAGCCTCTTTCCGGGCGGAGATGTCAAGATGGGTTATTAACGCTCCGCCGTCCGGACCAAACGGCACAACGGTCATATAAAACCATTGCTTCTTTCCGGGGCTATGACAGGGATATTCAAGGGTGAACTGTTCGAGCGCACCACTCTGTACGGCCCTGATGCCGTCCAGAGCAGAGGCGGCAACCTCGTCCTTTTCCACAACGGCACGACAGCAGACATCGCAATAATTGGCGCCCTCCGTCAATTCCGACAGATCACCAGAATTATTGTCGTGCGCAAATGCCTTCCACGCCTTGTTCACGGCAA
Source organism: uncultured Geobacteraceae bacterium (assembly GCA_903852495.1). Lineage (GTDB taxonomy): Bacteria > Desulfobacterota > Desulfuromonadia > Geobacterales > Pseudopelobacteraceae > JACRCG01. The sequence goes on from CAINRC010000125.1 coordinate 15,129, forward strand.
TGATGCGGCCATTGCGGTCAATCACGGCAATATGCATAGACAATGACTGGACAATTTTGCGATTCAGTTCCTCATCGGTCCACGGTTGATGTAATTCGGTCATATATCCCTCAATGGTTCTTTACTACTGCTTAAATGGACAATCGAATCCCCGAGAGCAAGGCATGCTGGACGATGGCTGACAACCAGCAGAGTTGTGGTCTCATCACCGCCGAACCGAGCGGCAAGATTACTCACAAGCCGACGTTCCGTCTCACCATCCAGACCTTCCGTCGGCTCATCCAGAAGCAGTATGGCAGCATCTTTAAGCAGTGCCCGTGCAAGCGCGATGCGGCGCGCCTCGCCACCGGAAACGGCGGAGCCGTTAACGCCTACCGCAGTATCCAGCCCCAGCGGCAGACCTGCCACCCACAGGTCAAGGCAGCTGTCCCTGAGAGCCTGCTGAAGTTGATCCTCGCTTGCAGCGCGGTTACCCAGCAGAATATTGTCCCGAATGGTTCCGTTGAACAGGTGGGGCCGTTGCGGCACAACCGCTATCATATCCATCAGAATCTCTTTCGGAAGTGTGCTGATTTCTATCCCCCCTACGGTTACGCTCCCCTCATACGTACGAAAGCGGAGCAGAATTTCCAGCAGAAGGCTTTTTCCGACGCCGCTGCTCCCGGTCAGTACAGCTCTGCCCCCCTCGGGAATGATCAGGGAAACGTTACGCAGAACCGGTTCGCCCGGCAGATAGGATGCGGAAACATCAGTAAAACAGATTCGCCCTCCCGCCGGTCTGACCAGAGAAACAGGAGTATCTGGAACCGGTATCGGCGCATCCGCCAGATCAAAAATTCGGGTTGCAGACTCCCGCGCCGCAGGGAGAAGATGCAGGGCTGCGGGGAGCAGGCCGGCGGCCTCAAAGGTTGCGGCGGAAAAAAGCAGCAGGAGCACCAGATTCGGTGCAGCCGTTTGATGTGCGACAACCTGCATACTGCCGGTCAGCAGCACAGCAGCAACACCGCAGCCGGCAAACAGTACGCTGCCGGCAAGGGAAAGGCCGTTGATCCGTCCCAAACTGAGCTGTTTCGAAATCACCGCTTCCGACAGATGATCAACAACAGCGGCCTGGCGCTCCACTGCGCCCAGCAGAATCAGCTCTTCAACCCCCTGCACCCCCTCGGTTACTTTGCTGCGCAGTTGGGCAGACAGTGACGTCGCAACCCTGCCCGGTTCTTCCGAAAGCCGATGCACCAGCCACGGCAGTGCAACCCCTGCCATGGTGAGAAAAAGAAACATGACAGCGGCAGAGGGAGGACTGATCCAGAGTAGAAACAGCAGCGCGGAGACAATTGACACCCCACCCACCGCAATCGGTGCAATAATTCGTAAATAGAGCGATTCCAGTGAATCCACATCGGCCCGCAGCCGCCCCGCCACATCGCCGCCGGCGTACCGTTCGAGACAGGCAGGAGACAGGGGGATAAACCGGCGGAACAGCCATACTCGCAATTCAGACAGATTCCTGAAGGTCGCCTCGTGGGTAACCAGCCTCTCCCCGTAGCGCCCCACGCTGCGCACAATCGCCAGAAAGCGTATGCCGGCGGACGGAAAGAAATAATTGAACGCAACACCGCTGCTGCCGGAAACCGCCATGGATGCGATAAACCAGCCGGAAACCGCCATCAGCATGGCATTGGCGGCGACAACCACCACGCCAAGAAGAATTCCGGCACCCATCCAGGGCCATTGATTCCGGGATATTTTCAGAAAGCGGATCAGCCAGTTCATGCAGCCCCCAGGGGAGCGAGATACTCTGCTGAAGGCACGACCCGTTCAATGCGCCCGTCAATCATCTCCGCCACACAGTGAGCTTGAAGCAGGGTTTCCTCGCGGTGACTGATGATCAGCACCGTACGCCCGACCGCCAACCGCTCAAGAGCCAGGCAGACAAGCCGCTCATTTTCCGGATCGAGGCCGGCCGTCGGCTCGTCCAGCACCACCAGCGTCGCCTGGCGCAGGTACGCTCTGGCAAGGGCCAGACGCTTCAGTTCACCGCCGGACAGTCCGGCACCACGTTCACCAAGAACGGTATCCAGACCATCGGGCAGATCATTGACAAAAGAAGCAGCGGCAGCTTCAAGGGCTGCAGTGATCTGGGCATCAACTGCATCCGGGCGGCCAAGAAGCAGATTTTCTCGCAGTGTCCCGGAGGTAAAAAACGGCGTCTGGGGAACCCAGGCAATCAGTGCGCGCCAGGCGTCCGGCTGGAACGAGGCAAGATCCTGACCGTTAATCAGAATACGCCCTGATTCAGGGCGGGCAAGTCCCACCAGAAGGCGTGCCAGAGTACTCTTGCCCGCTCCGCTTTCCCCGGCCAGTGCGGTGATGCGCCCTGACTGCAGTTCCAGATCAACACCTGCCACCCCTCCCCTGTTGCTGCCGTAGCGGAATGAGACCGCCTCAAACAGAACGGCAGGCGGACCTGTCGGTGGCATCAGCGATCCCGCAAAACCCTCCGGCAGCGGCTGGGCTAGCAGGGGTGCGATCCGTTCGGCGGCGGCAACTCCCTGCATCCGGGCATGATATGAAAGACCGAGATTGCGCAGCGGCAGATAGAATTCAGGGGCCATGAGCAGCACAAAAAGACCTTCCTGAAGCGTAAGAACTCCGGAAAGAAGCCGAAAACCGACAATTACCGCTACCACAGCGGTTCCAACCGTAGCAAAAAATTCCAGAGTAAATGCCGAAAGGAACGCAACCCGCAGCACCGCCATGGTGGCAGAACGGTACTCCTCGGAAACCCGGGCGACGGTCTGTGCCTCCGTTTTTGCAGCACCGAAGACAATCAGATCCGGCAATCCCTGAACGAGATCAAGCAGATGCCCGGCCATGCGCGAGAGACGGTTCCACTGTCGCCGGTGGAGGCTTTCGGAACCGCGCCCGATCAAAATCATGAATAAGGGGATAAAAGGAGCTGAGAAGAGCAGCACCAGACCTGAGCGCCACTCGGCAGGAACAACAAAGATCAGGAACATGAACGGCAGGAGTGCGGCCAGAGACAGTTGGGGGAGAAAACGGGTGAAATAGGGTTCCAGTTCGTCAACACCCCTGGTAACGGTTTCAACCAGAGGCCCTGCCTCTTCTCCGGCCAGACCGGCTGGACCAAGGGCCTGGATTTTGCGGTACAGCCGGCTGCGCACCGACTGTTTGACCCGTGCCGCTGCGGCCGCCGACCTGTTTTCCAGAAGATAGGAGCAGAGACTGCGTCCTGCTGCCAGTACAACCAGTAGAGCCGCCAACGGCAGTGCGGCAGACAGACCCTCACCCTGCATGATAATCCGCTGACAGGCGGCAGCCAGCAGGTGGGCTTGAAAAACCACCAGCAGCCCGATTCCCGCTGCCAGTGAAACAATTGACAGCAGGAGCAGCCTGATATTTCTGGCCTCGGCAAACAGCCAGGATTCCGCACTACTCCCCCGCCGTTCGCCGTCGTCCGCTTTTCCTTCAGATTGTTCAGTCATAGGGAAACGTGCGTACTGAAGCAGCCTACTCCCACTCTATTGTTGCCGGAGGCTTGCTGGAAATATCGTAGACCACCCGGTTAATTCCCTTCACCTCGTTGATGATGCGACCGCTGATACGGGCCAGATCCTCGTACGGCATCGGGTACCACCCGGCGGTCATAAAGTCCTTGGTTTCCACCGCCCGCAGTGCAACGACATATTCGTAGGTACGGCCATCGCCCATGACCCCGACACTCTTGACCGGAAGAAACACGGCAAACGCCTGGCTGATCTTGTCATAGTGCCCGGAGTTATACAGCTCCTCGATGTAGATGGCATCGGCCCGGCGCAGGATTTCGCAGTACTCTTTTTTTACCTCGCCAAGAATGCGCACCCCAAGACCGGGGCCGGGAAAGGGGTGCCGCCATACCATCTGGCGGGGCAGACCAAGCTCTTCTCCGATAGCGCGAACTTCATCCTTGAACAGCTCCCGGAGAGGTTCCAGCAGCTTAAGCTTCATATATTCGGGCAGGCCGCCGACATTGTGGTGGCTCTTGATATTGTGGGCCTTGCCGGTTTTAGCCCCGGCCGACTCTATGACATCCGGATAGATCGTCCCCTGGGCCAGCCAGTTTGCATCGACAATCAGCTTTGACTGCTCTTCAAAAATATCAACGAACAGGCCGCCGATGATCTTACGCTTCTTTTCCGGATCAGAAACACCGGCCAGTCCGTTGAGGAAGCGCTCTTCCGCATCAACCCGGATAACCTTGACGCCAAGATTTTTGGCGAAGGTGGCCATAACCTGATCCCCCTCACCAAGACGGAGCAGGCCGTTATCTACAAACACGCAGATCAGCTGGCTGCCGATGGCACGATGGATCAGGGCAGCGGCAACGGAAGAGTCCACGCCTCCGGAAAGGCCAAGGATAACGGTATCGGTTCCGACCTGGCGCCGGATCCGTTCAATGGAATCCTCTATAATCTGGCCGGGAGTCCACTGTCCGTTGCAGCCGCAGATGCTCCGCACAAACGTGTCGATGAACAGCTCACCGCGCGGCGTATGATTTACCTCCGGATGAAACTGCACGCCATAAAGATTTCTGCTGACATCCTGAATAGCACAGACCGGGGCGTTGGCCGTTTCGGCAACTATTTCAAAGCCGTCCGGCACGCGGGCCACATGGTCACCATGACTCATCCAGACCGGGCTGGAGCCTTCAACAAAAAAACCGTCGAACAGCGGACCCGGCTCTCCGACGGACAGCAGGTCGGCATGACCGAATTCACGCTTGCCCGCAGGCACGACTTCACCGCCAAAATGGCGACTCATGAGTTGCATACCGTAGCAGATGCCAAGCACCGGCACACCAAGCTCAAACAGCTCCTCCGCCACGGCAGGAGCACCCTGGTCATACACCGAGCAGGGACCCCCGGAAAGAATGATTCCGTTGGGAGCAAAGGCTCGTATTGCGGCAAGGTCCATGTCAAAGGGATGCAGCTCGCAATACACATGGGCTTCGCGCACCCTGCGGGCGATCAGCTGGGTATATTGAGAACCAAAGTCGAGAATCAGAATTTTCTGACTGTGAATGTCGTTCATAACGAACCCTTCCTTATAAAAACATGACACGACGATAAATGCCCCGGTTATACAACCCGGGGCACGTATCGTTCGGGATAATTAATTGCCGACCCGGTAGTTGGGAGCCTCTTTGGTAATCGTGACATCGTGGACATGGGACTCCTTGAGACCCGCACCGGTAATGCGGATGAAACGCCCTTTCTCCTGCATCTCCTTGATGGAGGCGCAGCCGGTATAGCCCATGCCGGAGCGAAGCCCCCCCATGAGCTGATGGATGTTCGCCGACAGCGGTCCGCGCAGCGGCACCATCCCTTCGATCCCTTCAGGAACAAGTTTGACGTCTTCGCCCACATCCGACTGGAAATACCGGTCTTTGCTGCCGTCTTTCATGGCGCCGATGGAGCCCATGCCGCGATAGCTTTTATAGGTACGCCCCTGGTACAGAACCGTATCACCGGGGGATTCTTCGGTCCCGGCAAACAGTGAACCGATCATGATGCAGTCGGCACCGGCTGTTACCGCCTTGGGAAGATCGCCGGAGTACTTGATACCGCCGTCGGCGATGACCGGAATGTCGTATTTGTGTGCCATGCGGGCACATTCGTGTATTGCCGTAATCTGCGGGACACCGACACCGGCTACGATGCGGGTCGTACAGATCGAACCGGGTCCTATGCCGACCTTGATGCCGTCGGCACCGGCTTTAATCAGCGCCTCGGCGGCTTCTGCCGTCGCAATATTGCCGGCGATGATTTCACAGCCGTGGAACGTTGATTTCGCGCGTTTCACCGCGTCAATAACCCCCTGGGAATGACCGTGGGCGGTGTCGATGACGATCACGTCCACCCCTGCCCTGATCAGCGCCTCCATCCGCGCTTCCATGTCGTCAGTCGGACCTACTGCGGCACCAACCCGCAGGCGGCCAAGACTGTCCTTGCAGGCGAAGGGATATTTTTTCACCTTCTCGATATCCTTGATGGTGATCAGACCTTTCAGGAACCGGTCGTTATCAACCACCAGCAGCTTTTCAACCCGTGTGTGTTTCAGGTGCTCTTTCGCCTGTTCCAGCGTGGTGCCGACCTCAACGGTAACCAGGTTCCGCTTGGTCATGCGGGCCGAGATCGGCAGGTCGAAATCGGTTTCAAAACGCAGATCGCGGTTGGTCAGAATACCGACCAGCTTACCGTTGGCCTTGGTAACCGGAACCCCGGAGATGCGATAGCGCTGCATAATATCAAGCGCTTCACTGATTTTCTGAGTCGGACGCATGGTGATCGGGTCGACAATCATCCCCGACTCGCTCTTTTTTACCTTATCGACTTCATAGGCCTGAGCCTCAATGGAAAGGTTCTTGTGAATAATGCCGAGGCCCCCTTCACGAGCCATACAGATGGCGGTACGGGCTTCGGTAACCGTATCCATTGCCGCGCTGACCATGGGGATATTCAGCGGGATATTTCGTGAAATTCTGGTTGTGAGATTGACATCGCGGGGGAGGATTATTGAATGGGCAGGAACAAGCAGGACATCGTCAAAGGTAAGACCTTCGGTCAATTTTTCATAAAGCATGAAGCAACTCCTTGCGGATGAAATTATAGAGAAGCTAGTACAGCGTACCAGCCAAGTCAAGGGAAATGGTCTTAATGTTTTATCACTTGAACGGCGCTTAATGGCTGACCCGATGATGGCTGGCAACCGATCCAGTGCAACCGCCGTGGCATGGCGGTCCGGGGGGAACCGCACCAAAATATCACTGCGGAATAAACTCCTCCCGGGAGGAAATTTTCCGGAGCGTTGCGACGATCAAACGGGCGGCATCTTCCAAATCCGCCAGGGAAAGTGTCTCGACCGGGGTGTGCATGTAGCGCAGCGGTATTTTGACCAGAGCCGTTGCCACACCACCCCGGGAAATCTGCATAACGTTGGCATCCGTGCCGGTGGCGCGGGGGGTCGCCGTGTGCTGGATCGCTATCTTTTCTTTGGCAGCCGTTGCCGAAAGCAGCTCAAACAGATGCGGGTTGATATTTGCGCCACGGGCCAGAATCGGGCCTTTACCCAACGCCACCTCTCCGTTATGTTTTTTCTCCACATCCGGCTGATCGGTGGCAAAATCCACCTCCACGCAGATGCCGATATCAGGATTGATCGTGTAGCAACTGGTCGTACCGCCCCGCAGACCGATTTCCTCCTGCACGGAAGAGACGCCGTACAGATCCACTGAAAGTTTTTTTCCGGACGCGGCCACCAGCCGCAGCACTTCGGCCACCACAAAGCAGCCGGCTTTGTCGTCAAACCCGCGCGACGCAACCCGGTCGCCATGCAGACGGGTAAACGCACTGTCAAAAGTAACGGCATCCCCTACCCTGACCAGCTTCTGCGCCTCTTTTTTGTCGCTGGCACCGATGTCGATATACTGCGATTCCAGCTTGACAACCGTTTCGCGGTCCTTGTTGTCCATCAGATGAATCGGTTTTTTGCCGACAACGCCCGGCAATGGACCACGTTCGGTATGCACGGCGACCCGTTTGCCCGGCGTCAGATGGGCATCAACCCCGCCGACAGCGGCAAAGTAGAGGAACCCCTTGTCATCAATGTACTTTATCTGAAGGCCGATCTCATCGGTATGACCGACGATCATCACCCTTGGCAGATTTTTCCCCTTACCGCTGACCCGGGCAAAAACGTTGCCCATGATATCAGTTGTCAATTCGTCGCAGAACGGGGCGACATAATCGCGGAATACCCGCTGGGCAGGCTGTTCATATCCGGAGGGGCTGGGCGCGTCAAGCAGCTGTTCAAGAAACGATAAAGATTCGGTACGCATTGGTTATACCTCGTGTATGGAGTAGTTCAAATCTGTTATTATTGAGTAGGTTACCGTCATAGCTTGAGTTTCTACTTTAACTTCTTCCGGGGCGAGTGCCGCATCTGGGAGAACCCTTGCCACAGCACCGGCGTGGCTCTTCATACTATCACGCTTCATGCCGATCACATCCGACAATCGTGCCGGGTGGCAATACAGGGTTGCCCCGGTTCCGTCAGGAACAACACGCCTGATCAGATCGGCGTACAACCGGGAGCGGACCAACTGCCCCAGTGCCGGGTGCCAGCAGCCGGCCAGTATGGAATCAGCATCAAGGCCGGCATCAGCCTGCAGCCCGATACGGATTACCGGAATCCCGCTCCTCATGGCGCGCTGCAGAAGCAGGGCACAGAGGGAAATCCCCCGCTCCGTGGACAACGGCGTAAATTCACCGACTGCATAACTCCTGGCTAATGCGGTCCCCCGCAGAACAACCGTCGGATAGATACGGAGAAAATCAGCACCTGCGGAAATAACCTGTTCCAGTGAGGAAAGAGAGGATTCGGGTGAATCCCCCGGCAGACCGGGCATCAACTGGGCACCGGCTTTGAGTCCTCCCGAGGTGATACATTGAATGGCATGGACCGAATCTTCGGCGGTGTGACCGCGACCGGAGGCGGCCAGAACGGCATTGTCCATGGACTGCACCCCCACTTCAATCGTGCGGACCCCTCGCTGTGACAGCCACCGGACGCGACCGGCATCCAGATAATCGGGGCGGGTCGAGATTCTGACCGCTGCAATCGTACCGTTCCGGAGAAACGGCTGCAGCGGGTCCAGCAGTGCTGACTGAGTGTCTTCCGAAAGGGCGGTGAAGGTACCGCCGAAGAACGCAACTTCAAGAGGTCGTTCCGCTGCCGTGGTGCGCCAGAGCGAAATGCGGTCACGTATCTGTTCGGCTGTGGGGAGTATACCGTCTGCTCCGGAAATGGTTCGCTGATCGCAGAAAACACAGGTATGCGGGCACCCCTGATGGCTGATGAAAAAGGGGACTGTAACCGGTTTCACACGCGCTGCCCGTGAACGGCCCGGAGTGCTTTCAGCGCTTCTCCGGCGGCACTTTGCTGGGCATTTTTTTTCGACTTTCCTTCGCCTCTGCCGACCACCGCACCGTCAACAATGACGTGAAACAGAAACAGGGGATCATGGGGAGGGCCGGTTTGTTCCACCAGCCGGTACTCCGCCGGTGGCAGGGAATTGAATGAAAGGAATTCCTGCAGCTCACTTTTCGAATCACATCCCAGCACAAGTAATTCAGGAGCTTCGGCCAGCCCCTCAAACAACCGCACAACCAGAGTGCGCGCAGCCTGAAGACCGCCATCACGGTACAGTGCCGCGATCAGGGCTTCCAGAACATCCGCGAGGATCGAATCTTTTTCACGGCCGGACGTCTGTTCCTCCCCCCGGCCAAGCAGCAGAAAGCTGCCGAGTCCCAGAGTCCGCGCCCTGTCAGCCAGTATATCCTGACCGGCCAACCGGGAGCGAAGCTGGGACAGAGCGCCTTCATCCCAATCCGGATAGCGCAGATACAGCATTTCAGCCAGCAGCAGGCCAAGGACCGCGTCCCCGAGAAACTCAAGACGCTGATAATCGCCGCCGCTTCTGCTGACTTCATGAAGATGGGAGGGGTGCGTCACGGCAGTGGCAAGAAGATCCGGATCCTTGAAGGTATAGCCCAGCAGCAGCTGGAGTTGTTGCATATTTCCGATCATTAAAACACCTCTGGGGATCAGACTATAGCCACCGGATCGATTTTTGGCAACCGAAAGTCACCGTTTGGCAGACTCCGGTGGGAATTTAAGTTGATAAATCAGGGTTGCTTGCCTATAATTCGCAATCGTAATTTTTCAGAGTCTTACTTTTGGCTCAAGGTGGAAAACGTGGGCTATTTCATAACATTCGAAGGTGTCGAAGGGTGCGGCAAAACCACCCAGATAAAGCTGCTGTCTGATTTCCTTTCAGCCCGCAACATTCAAGCCGTTCTGACTCGCGAGCCGGGCGGCTGCCCCATAGCCGACAAGATCCGCGCCATCCTGCTGGACGCGGAGAACCGGGATCTCTCACCGCTGGCAGAATTGATGCTCTATGGCGCAGCCCGTGCCCAGCACGTCACCGAGGTTATTGCGCCGGCACTCAGCGGAGGAAAGATTGTTCTCTGCGACCGTTTCTGCGATGCCACGGTGGCGTACCAGAGTTTCGGACGCGGCATCGACCGGGACGTGATCGACAGCCTGAACCACCATGCCTGCCAGGGAGTATCCCCCGACCTCACGGTTCTTTTTGATTGCGACCCCCGCGTCGGTCTGGAGCGGGCACTGCGCCGGATCGAGGCATCCAGCGGGCCGCGCGAAGAGCGTTTTGAACTGGAAGCGCTGGCCTTCCATGAGCGGGTTCGTGCCGGGTACCTGCAGTTGGCGTCAGACCAGCCTGGCCGTTTTTTCGTGGTCAACGGTGCTGACACGATCGAAAACATCTTCAGCGCGATTTCCCGACAGGTGCTACTGCGAATTCCGGAGAATCTGCATGCCGTTTGCTGACATTCTCGGACATGACCGGAATGTGGACGTGCTACGGCGCTCACTCCGTTCCGGTAAAACCGCACACTCCTACCTGTTTGAGGGAGTTCCCGGCTCGGGACGAAAAAAAACCGCTCTTACTCTGATTCAGGCTCTGTTTTGCACGACACTTCAGGATGACGCCTGTGGAGTCTGTCCATCATGCCGCAGGATTGACGCTGGTAATCATCCCGACATACACGTGATAGAACCATTGCCCGACAAACGCGACATCAGCATCGAGCAGTTACGGGAATTGCAGCAGCAGTTGTCCCTGCGCCCCTACGAAGCGCCGCGCAAGGCGTGCATCATTGATCCGGCCGAGCGGATGAGCGTGAATGCAGCAAACTCTCTGCTGAAAACGCTTGAGGAGCCGCCCGGCAACGCACTCATCATCCTGCTGACCGAAAATGCCGGAATGCTGCTGTCAACGGTGCGCTCCCGCTGCCAGACAATAACGTTCGCACCGCTTTCCCCCGAGCATATGCTGACGCTGCTTGAACGAAACGGTATGGCGCCTGAAACGGCCGCCCTGCTGGCACCCATGTCCGGCGGCAGTATGCAGAAAGCGCTGGAACTGGACAACGAATCCCTTACCCTGCGCCGTCAAGAGGTGTTGACCAGAATCGCGCAGATGAACATTCACCGGATAAGCACTGTTTTTGACGCCTCGGAAGAACTATCCGGCAACCGGGACGCAACACTGGAACTGCTCGATATGCTGCTTTCCTTCTTCCGCGATGCCGTGCATCTGGGTGCGGGGAACGGAGACATTGTCAACCGCTCCGTAAGACCTGCTATTGAGTCCATCGCAGCGAAACGGTCCTTCCCGGCCAATCTGGAACTGCTGGAGCGTATCTATGAAACACGGCGGGACGTTCAGCGTAATGCAAATTCCAAACTTGCTCTGGATCACCTGTTTATGGCCCTGGCCGGCAACAGCAGATAAACCGGCAGATGACCACCCCACCGGGGTGAATTAATTCTACGTATTTTCATCATATACCAGGAGGTATTTTTGTCACATATAGCAACCATCCAATTCTCTAAAGCCGGCAAGATGTATGATTTCAGCGCCGGAGCACTTGAGCTTGCCAAGGGAGACCGCGTTGTTGTTGAAACGGAGCGTGGCGTCGGGGTCGGGCAGGTGGTCAAGGTTGCTGAAGCGCTTGATTCCGGTGCGCTCGAAAAGCTGACACTGATCAAACGCGTCGCCACCCCTGAAGATCTGGCTACGGTCGAGCGTATCAGCCAAAAAGAGCAGGAGGCGCACCGCTTCTGTGTCAGCCGGATCGCCGAGCGCAACATGCCCATGAAGCTGGTACAGGTGGAATATCAGTTTGACAGCAGCAAGGCGGTTTTTTTCTTTACCGCCGATGGCCGGGTAGACTTTCGCGATCTTGTTAAAGATCTGGCCCACTCCTTTCACACCCGCATTGAAATGCGGCAGATTGGGGTACGCGATGAGGCCAAAATGACCGGCGGCATCGGTATCTGCGGCCGCGAGCTCTGTTGCAGCTCCTTTTTACGTGAGTTCCAGCCCGTATCAGTAAAAATGGCCAAAGAGCAGAACCTGGCCCTCAACCCCAACAAGATCTCCGGGCAGTGCGGCCGTCTGCTCTGCTGCCTTGATTATGAATACGACACCTACTGCTGTCTGCGTAAAAACTTTCCGAAATCGGGCAAGCGGGTCCGAACCGTCAACGCGGTGGGGGTGGTTGACAAGGTCAACATCCTGACCGGAAATATCACCCTCAAGCTTGACGACAACAAAATTATCGTTATCAAACGCGATGAAATCCTGGGTGACGGCGCCCCAGCAGCAGCTCCGGTTTCCGCCGCTGCCCAGGCGCCTCAGGCACCTCAGCGGACACGAGAGCGGCGTCCGGAACAGCGACGCAAACAGGAAAAAACCTCGCTGGACTCGTACAACAGCAAGGCCGAGAATGTTGAGAAAGAACCGGCAAGCCCCCCCCCTGCCCGCGAAGCTGCAGCAGCACCCGCTTCACCGGATGCGCAAAAAACCGGCCAGCCGCGCAAAAGAAACCGTTCACGCAAACATGGCCACCGGAAGCCATCGGGCGGCGCACCGACACCAGCACCAGGAGCCTGATATGAAACCGACTTTTTATGTGACGACCCCCATATACTATGTGAACGATGTGCCGCACATCGGCCACGCCTATACAACAGTTGCCGGCGATGTACTGGCCCGTTACAAACGACTGATGGGCTTCGACGTATATTTCCTCACCGGCAGTGATGAGCATGGCCAGAAGGTGGAAAAGGCCGCTACAACCGCCGGGGAAACACCGCTGGAACTCGCCGACCGGGTGGTTAAACGTTTTCAGGCTCTTTGGGAGCGCCTTGGCATATCCCACAACGACTTTATCCGGACCACCCAGGAACGGCATAAAAACGGGGTCAGCCGCATCTTCCAGGATATTCTCGACAAGGGCGACATCTACCTTGGCGAATATGAAGACTGGTACTGCACCCCCTGTGAAACCTTCTGGACCGAAACCCAGCTGCTGGAAGGGCGCTGCCCCGACTGTAACCGTCCCGTGGAGAAGCTCAAGGAGGAGTCGTATTTCTTCCGTATGAGCAAGTACCAGCAGCAGTTGATGGATCACATTGAGGCCAACCCGGAATTCATCCAGCCGAAAAGCAAGCGCAATGAGATCATTTCCTTTATCAAAGAAGGATTGCGCGATCTTTCCGTTTCCCGCACCACCTTTTCCTGGGGCATTCCGGTTCCCGGCAACGACCGCCACATCATCTACGTCTGGTTTGACGCCCTGACCAATTACATCACGGCCCTCGGGTATCCGGATGAAGCCGGAAATTACGGGCGCTACTGGCCGGTTGACGTTCACCTGATCGGCAAGGACATCCTCCGTTTCCACGCCGTGTACTGGCCGACCTTCCTCATGGCCGCCGGCCTGCCGATCCCCAAAAAGGTCTTTGCCCACGGCTGGTGGACGGTGGAAGGGCAGAAGATGAGCAAGAGCCTGCAAAACGTGGTTGAACCGAATATGCTGATCGACAAGTACGGCGTGGATGTGGTGCGCTACTTCCTGCTCCGGGAAGTACCCTTCGGGCTGGACGGCGATTTTTCCCACACCGCCCTGGTGCACCGCCTCAACTCGGACCTGGCAAACGATGTGGGCAACCTGCTCAGCCGCTCCACCGCCATGACGGTGAAATATTTCAACGGAGTGCTCCCGGCCGCAGGCGAGCTGCTGGAAATTGATCAGGCGCTGAAGGTGAAGACCGAAGAGATGGTGGCATCTGTTGACAGGTTCATTGACGAACTGGCCTTCAGTAAAGCACTGCAGGCGATTTGGGAGGTTATCTCAGCCGGCAACAAATACATTGATGATACCGCCCCCTGGACACTGGCCAAAGACCCGGCCAACAGCGGTCGTCTCGCCACAGTCATGTACTGTTTGCTGGAATCTCAGCGCATTATCCACTGCCTCCTGTCGGCATTTCTGCCTGCCACATCGGAAAAAGCTCTGGCATCGCTCGGCTGGAATGAAACGGTTTCAAAAGAGGGGCTGACGTGGGGAGGAATGAAGGAAGGTTCAACGGTTACCAAAGCTGAAGCGCTCTTTCCGAGGATGGAGGAGTAAGACCAATTACTTGTTGATAAGATTATTCGTACTTACCACATAAAAAGAGGGGGACTTGACAGCCAAGTCCCCCTCTTTGTTCTAACTTTTACACAGCTTGACAGAAATAATAAATACCTCAACAAGCTAAGATATCACAACTATTTTGCAGCCTCAGTTATGAGAGATGCCGCCTGAGTGGTGGTATATTTTTTAGTTCCGCTCGTGTGTGAAGACTCTGCTGTATAGGTGGTATCCGTAGATGACACTGTTACGGTAACACCTTTGGACGGGGTGAACTTAAATCCGGCAGAGCTAACATTGGTAAATGAAAATGCAACAGCGTTCAGTGTGGGATACTTTTGCAGATCGGCTTGAGCAGCCTCCAGTTGCGTTTTTACATTCCGGACATCACTTTGTGCTGCCGTATCATAGCCTCTGGCACGATAGGCACCGAACTGTGGGATGGCGATGGCCGCCAGGATGCCGATAATTGCAACAACAATCAGCAACTCGATCAAGGTAAAGCCTTTTCTGTTTTTAATTTCCTGTAACATGGGTTTCTCCTTTTTTTGGGTTTACGCTCCGTAATCAGAGCCTGGTTGAGTGATTGTCTTACTCAAAGCAATTTTAAGACCACATCACTCCTTTTTCACAACACGCTGTATTCATTAGTCTATATCAGGAACAATTACCTGACCTCGCCGCGGCATTCCCGATTATAGTCACATCCGGTGACAAATTATGTCACTTCGACTACAGCAGTCAACGTGAGCACATCACATCACTCATCCCCGCTGTCCAACCCAAATTTAGCTAACCGGTAGCGGAACGAACGGAAAGACATCCCCAGTAATTCGCCCGCCTTCTTTTTTGCACCACCGGTTTTTTCCAGCGCTTTAAGCAGATATTTTTTCTCAAGCTCTTCCAGCAGCGGCTCCAGCATCATCCCGGACTCCGGAATATCACAATCATCCGAAAGCAGCGATGTGTGACTGGCCAGTAGTTGCTTCGGCAGAGTAACCTCGGAAATTGCGGCAGGGTCAAGGATCAGACTCCGCTCAATATAATTTTCCAGTTCACGGATATTTCCGGGAAAATGATAGTTCACCAGCGCTTTAAGCGCGCCCGGTGTTATGGTTACAGGCGTTGCTTGCCCGCCTGACTGATATTTCCGGCAGAAGTACTCCACCAGAACCGGGATATCCTCAATCCTCTCCCGCAAGGGGGGGAGAACAAGCTGGACTACGTTTATGCGGTAAAACAGATCCTCCCGGAAGCCGCCGTTCCGGGTCTGCTCTTCAAGATTGCGGTTCGAGGCGCTGATTATGCGCACGTCTGCTTTGCGGGTCTGTGAATCTCCAACTCGCTTGAACTCTCGTTCCTGCAGCACCCGGAGCAGCTTTGACTGCAGCAGCAGCGGCAATTCGCCGATCTCATCCAGAAACAGCGTGCCCCCTTCAGCCTGTTCAAACAGGCCGGGACGGTCGCTCACTGCGTCGGTGAAGGAACCTTTCTTATGCCCGAACAGTTCGCTTTCAATCAGGTTTTCAGGGATAGCACCGCAGTTCACCGCCACAAATGGCTTTGCTGCCCGTGAACTGCAGGTATGAACCGAACGGGCCACCAGCTCTTTGCCGGTACCGCTTTCACCAAGGATCAGCACGCTGCTCGGACTGGCGGCAACCTTCTGAATCATGTCGAACAGTTCGCGCATGTGCGGACTCTTGCCAATGATGCCGCAGAAACTGTCACGCTCGCTGACGTTCTGTTTCAGGATAAAGTTTTCCCGCTTAAGCCCCTGCTTTTCCAGTGCATTCTTTACAAGTTGCTTGACTTCCTCATTCTTGAACGGCTTGCAGATGTAGTCGTATGCACCGAGTTTCATCGCTTCCACCGCCTGTTCGGCGGTTGAAAAAGCGGTGAGCATCAGTACGGCTGTTTCCGGCGTTTTTGCCTTAATGCGCGCCAGCAGGTCAATGCCGGAAAGACCGGGCATACTCACATCCGACAGAACCATATCAAACGGAGCGTTCTCCATCATCTGCAGGGCATCGGCGGCACAGGCGGCAACGGCCACGTCATACCCCTCCCGCTCCAGCAGAATCGAGAGGAACTCCCTCATGCTCAATTCATCATCAACGATCAGAATGTTTATGTTCAATTTGCGACCTCCTTATCCCGCCCCTACCCTATCCTGCGCAGACCGTCGGCAATTTTAATCCTGATCGCCCGCCAGGTCGGAAATATTCCGGCGATCACACCCACGATCAGACAGAACACCAGATCCATGTACAACGTCGAACTGTCAACCTGAAATACCGGGAAGAAATTTCCCATAACCTCACCGAATTTTCGGGCAACCGGGAAGGTCAGCAGTATGCCGAGCCCTCCCCCGGTCGCCGTGATAAACAGGGATTCACCGAATACCATGCCGGCAATGTGGTGCGCCTGGAAACCCATGGCTTTGAAGATCGCGTATTCCCCGATTCTTTCCCGTGCCGTCATCGCCATGGTATTGGCAACCACCACCATTATGATGATGATTACAACGAACGACACAATACGGATGGCAACCACAATCGCTTCGGTCATGGAGACGAAGCTGAGCTGAAACGCTTTTTCCGTCTCGGTCAATGTTTCAGCGAGCGAATTTTTGAACGTGGCATCAACCGCAAGGGATACTTCCGCCGCCGACTGGGGGTTCTTCAGGCCGATTATGTAGACCCCGATCTGGTCTGCCCGGCGGGCAATGGATTTTCTAAGTGTTTCGTTCAGATACTCCCAGTGGAAAAAGAACTGGGATTCATCGGTGGCAGTATCGACTCCGGTGTAGATACCGCGCACAACAAACTCCCAGTTCCCCGGAAAGATTGTCCCCCTGAGCGGAACTGAGTCGCCAAGTTTCCAACCAAACCGCTCGGCAAGTTTTCTGCCGACCACGCACCCCTTCCGATCCCGCTGGAAGTCCCGTTTTTCCTCCGGCTTCAGGACAAATTCAGGGTAAAGATCAAGATAACTCTTTGCATCAATAGCAAAATTGGGGAAAAAGTTTTTTTCCGTAATGTACACACCGCCAAACCAGTTAGCGTATGACACCGCCGAAACACCTTCAATCCGGCGGATACGTTCCTGGTAGGCGATCGGGAGAGAGAACACCAGTGACACCGCATTTCTGGTGACCAGGCGGGTGGATGATGAGTTGTTGACACCGGCGTACCAAGCAGTGACCACCGTCTGCAGCAACCCGAATGCGAGGATGGCAACCGTGATTCCCAGAACCGTCAACAGCGTCCGTAAACGGTGCCGGAACGCATTGCGGAAAAGAAGCTTAAGCAGAAACATCGTTCAGCAGCCCTTTGTCAAGTTGTCGGATGATATGCGCCTTTTCGGCAGCCCGTGGATCATGGGTCACCATGATGATGGTTTTACCCTGTTCCGCATTGAGCCGTCCCATCAGCTCCAGAATCTCTCCGGCTGAAACCCGGTCAAGGTCACCGGTCGGCTCGTCGGCCACCAGAATCGCCGGGTCGGTGACGATGGCGCGGGCAATAGCCACCCTCTGCTGCTGCCCGCCGGAAAGCTGCGACGGGAAATGTTCCTTGCGATCGGACAGACTGACCACGTCCAGAGCGGCCTCCACATGGCGACGGCGCTCATGGCGTGAAAGCGTGGTTAACAGAAGCGGCAGCTCCACATTTTCGTATGCAGTCAACACAGGTATCAGGTTGTAGAACTGAAAGATAAACCCGACGTTGGAGGCACGCCACCGCGCCAATTCAGACTCATCCAGCGTCGCAATATCAACACCGTTAATAACGATTGAACCGCTGTCAACAGTATCAATGCCGGCAATCAGATTGAGCAGCGTTGATTTACCGGAGCCTGACGGCCCCATCAACGCCAGGAACTCACCCTTGGCGATCTCGAACGAAATCCCCTCCAGCACCGGTACCGGCTGATTGCCGCGCCGGTACGACTTTGAAACGGCATTGACAGTAACCATTGTCTGCTGTTCGCCAGAAACCGACATGATTATTTTTTCTCCGGAAAGGTGATTCTGCTGCCGTCTTTCAACCGGTCCAGCGGCTTCAGAGCAACCTTGTCACCGGATTTCAGACCGGTCACTTCTGCCAGATCACCCAGCTTTGCCCCGACCGTCACCGGGGTGAAGCGGACGGTTTCACCGGTCACCAGATACACACCGCTGCGCCCGTCACGGGAAACAACCGCAGCCGGATTCAGAACAATCCGCGCGGTACTCTCATTCGCCCCCGCCTCACGTTGCAGAAATGCCACTTTGGCACTCATTTCGGGGAATATGCGCGGATCCTTCTGCAAAAAACGGATTTTAACCATGACGGATGCTTTACTCCGGTCAGCGGTCGGCACGATGGCATGGACAACCCCTTTGAAACGGCTCCCCGGAAGGGCATCAAGGGTCACCTCGCACGGCTGCCCCTGTTTGATCTGCGCCAGATTTGATTCAGACACATCCGCTTCCACCTGCAGCGAAGCCAAATCGGCGATGGTTACCACTGCCGCCTTTGAATTAGCCGCTGCACCGAACGGCGTGATGATATCACCCACATCGGCATTTTTCGTCAGCACCACCGCATCAAAAGGGGCCCTGATCAAGCTGTATTCCAAGCTGATTGCTGCACCCTGCTGTGCCGCTGAAGCGACCGCTATCCCCGCTTCAGCACCGACAGATGCCGCACTTGCGCGCTTGAACCGGGCTTCGGCGATATCAAAATCAGCCTGAGAAACGATGCCGGAGGCGAGCAGCTCTTTCTGGCGCTGGAGAGATTTTTCCGCATCGGCATATTCTGCCCGGGCCTGTTCCCGCATCGCCTTCGCATTCTGGACTGCCGCACCGGCCTGACGGAGAGCCGCTTCAAGGTCCTTATTCTCAAGCCGGGCGATAATCTGCCCCGCCGTAACCCTGCTCCCCTCTTCAACACCAAGCCATTCCATCCTGCCGGTAATTTTTGAGGCAACCGCCGCCTTACGCTGGGCGACGACATAGCCGCTGGCGTTAAGAAGCGTAAAAGACTGGGTCGGGTACAGCAGAGAAACCGTGGCCGATTCAATCGTTACCGGACGATTACGAAACAGGGTACCGGCCGCAGCAACGGCAAGAAGCACGATCAGCCCCAGAATCAAACGGGTGCGATACGCGTTTTTCCGACGGGGCGCCGAACGGGATGATTTGTCGATAGTAAGTGCATCAAATGAGTCAGATGACATAATAACCTTCTGTATCGGAAAATTGAGAACAGCAAAGTGCCGTTTTTTGTCATACCACATTTACTCGGTATTGTGAAGAAACGATGGCATGTTACTTTTCATTCTTCATCAGGCGGCGATACGCAAATATTATTGTCTGGAAGCTGTTATTTTTAAATTAATGTGATATATAAGTAGCGTTCTCCGGAGACACACTGCTCCGGGTCACTTTAATCCAAGTAAGGGGGCTGTACATGAGTGAGATCGTTGATGTCTATGCAAGAGAAATCCTGGATTCCCGTGGAAATCCTACTCTGGAAGTTGAGGTATTTCTTGAATCAGGTGCTTTTGGACGCGCTGCCGTTCCGTCCGGTGCTTCAACCGGCGAACGCGAAGCCATGGAACTGCGTGACGGCGACAAATCCCGCTATCTCGGCAAGGGTGTTCTGAAGGCTGTCGATAACGTGAACAACATTATCGCTGAAGAGGTTATCGGCATGGAAGCCGAAGACCAGGTCGGCATTGATATGAAAATGATCGAACTGGACGGCACCGAGTACAAAACCAACATCGGCGCCAATGCGATTCTGGGCGTGTCCCTGGCCGTTGCCAAGGCGGCAGCCGAAGAGGCCGGCCTGTCACTGTACAAATACATCGGCGGGGCCAACGCCCGCGAACTGCCGCTGCCTATGATGAACATCATCAACGGCGGAGCACACGCAGACAACAATGTTGATATTCAGGAATTCATGATCATGCCGGCTGGTGCCGGTAGCTTCAAGGAAGCACTCCGCATGGGCGCTGAAATTTTTCATGCCCTGAAAGGTGTTCTGAAAAGTAAAGGGTACAACACCGCCGTTGGCGATGAGGGGGGCTTTGCTCCTAACCTCAAGTCAAATGAAGAAGCACTTGAAGTCATCATGGAAGCGATTGTCAAAGCCGGGTACAAACCGGGTGAAGACGTTCTCCTCGCCCTTGACGTAGCCTCCTCCGAGCTGTTCAAAAATGGTGTCTATACCCTTGAGAACGAAGTTCATAAGAATAAGACCCCCGTTGAAATGGTCGATTTCTACGAGAACCTCGTGAACAAATACCCGATTATCTCCATCGAAGACGGTATGGCTGAAAATGACTGGGACGGCTGGAAACTGCTGACTGATCGTCTTGGCAAACGGATCCAGATCGTCGGCGACGACCTGTTTGTAACTAATCCGAAGATTTTGAAGGAAGGAATCCAGAAAGGGATCGCCAACTCCATCCTGATCAAACTGAATCAGATCGGCACCCTGACCGAAACACTTGAAGCGATTGAGATGGCGAAACGGGCCGGCTACACGACTGTTATTTCACATCGTTCAGGCGAAACCGAAGACACCACCCTGGCCGATCTTGCCGTGGCGGTCAACTCCGGCCAGATAAAAACCGGCTCGCTCTGCCGTACCGACCGCGTTGCCAAATACAACCAGCTGCTGCGCATTGAAGACGAACTGGACAGCACCTCGGTGTTCAAAGGGCACGACGTGTTTTACAACATAAAGAAATAGAACCCATTACAGACCATGCAAAAGGCGGAGAATACTCCGCCTTTTGTTTTATGCAGCGTGGAGGTGAATGATGAGTAATAACAGCGACCTGTGGCAACGGTATCAAAATTCTCTGTGTCACTGCCCCGAAATTGGCCTGTCTCTCGATTTCAGCCGTATGAAGATTGATGACGGTTTTTTTGCCGAAATGGAAACGGCCATTCAGGATGCGTTTTCAGAAATGCGCGTTTTGGAGAAAGGGTCAATCGCCAACAAGGATGAAGGGCGCATGGTCGGTCACTACTGGCTGCGCAATCCATCCCTCTCCCCGTCAGCGGAAATACAGCTGGAGATTGAGAAAACCCTCGAACAGATTCTGGTATTCACCTCAAATGTTCACCGGGGTACCATCGCCGCCCCAAGTGGTGCACCGTTTAAAAACGTGCTTGTGATCGGCATCGGCGGTTCCGCTCTCGGCCCGCAGTTTGTCTCGGATGCCCTTGCTTCGCCACCCGACCGGATGAAAATGCATTTTCTGGATAATACGGACCCGGACGGTATGGACAAGGTGTTTGCAGAGCTTGGCGCAGAACTGTCACAAACATTGGCTCTGGTCATATCCAAAAGCGGCTCCACCAAGGAAACCCGCAACGGCATGCTGGAAGCAAAACTGGCCTATAAAAAAGCCGGTCTGAAATTTTCACAGCACGCCGTCGCAGTCACCGGTGTGGACAGTGAACTGGACAGATTGGCCCAGGCGGAACTCTGGCTGGAGCGCTTTCCCATGTGGGACTGGGTCGGCGGCAGAACCTCCGTAACCTCGGCGGTTGGGCTCCTGCCAGCGGCCCTGCAGGGAATTGATATTGAGTCGCTGCTGGGCGGCGCAAGAATCTGCGACATGGTCACCCGCGCACAGGACACCATGATGAATCCCGCAGCGGTAATGGCGCTCATGTGGCACTACGCCACCAGCGGCAGGGGCACGAAAGATCTGGTCATGCTCCCCTACAAAGACCGCCTCCTGCTCTTCTCCCGCTACCTGCAGCAGCTTATCATGGAATCCATAGGTAAAGAACAGGACCGCGACGGCTCCGTTGTCAATCAGGGGCTGACCGTGTACGGCAACAAAGGTTCCACCGATCAGCACGCCTATGTGCAGCAGTTACGGGATGGCGTGGCGAACTTTTTTGTTACGTTTATCGAGGTACTGAAAGATCGTGAGGGGAGCTCGGAGTTCGTTGAAGAGGGGTGTACCAGCGGAGATTTTCTGTTCGGATTTCTTCATGGCACACGCGCCGCTCTGTATGAAAGCGGCCGGGAATCCATGACTATTACCATCAAGCAGGTAAATGCTCATACGGTGGGAGCGCTGATTGCGCTGTTTGAACGCACGGTCGGCCTGTACGCCAGCCTGGTAAATATAAACGCCTATCACCAGCCCGGCGTGGAAGCCGGCAAGAAAGCCGCCGGCACCGTGATTGCCCTCCAGAAAGCTGTTGTGGAACTGCTGCACAAGGATCACCGGAGTCTTACGGCAACGGAGATCGCCGGACTGCTCGGCACGCCGGATCAGGCGGAGATGATTTTCTCAATCCTGCGGCACCTGGCAGCAAACCCGGAACGGGGGATCACGCAGAACAACGCCTTTACGGTTACGGATTCGACGTTTCGTTTTGACCGGTAAGGTTTAAAGATAGCCCCTCGTGTCACGTTGTGCCCCTCCCGCCCGGGAGGGGTTTTTTTCGTTTTAAACAGGGGGGCAAACAAAGAAACACGGAAATGTTATTGAATAATTGCTTCAATAAATGATGGTTAACCAATTAATTATCGATAGTATCTGGATTGTTATCTTTTTCAGTCCCCCTCCTAAATCAGGAGGTGGGCTAAAACCTCGGTTTCACCCTGCGGGTCGGTACTGCGCTCCAGGGGTCGTCCGGCCAGGGGTGCCGGGGGTACCGCCCCTTCAATTCTTTTTTTACCTGCTGATACGAACCATCCCAGAAGCCCCGCAAATCCCGGGTCACCTGAATCGGTCGGCCGGCCGGCGAAAGCAGATGCAGCAGCAGCGGCACCCTGCCGCCGCAGACAGCAGGCCCCACAGCCAGACCGAACAGTTCCTGAAGCTTTACCGCCAGCACCGGCATTTCACCGGCGTAATCAATGCGAACCCGTGAACCGCTGGGAACCGACTGGTGCGTCGGCGCCAACTCCTCCAGCTCCCGCTGCTGACGGTAATCAAGGCTCCGCCTCAGCAGCTCGGCAATATCAAGCTGGGCCAGCCGTTTTGCCGAATTGATCCCATCGAGATGGGGCGCCAGCCACCGGTCAAGCGAATCACACAACGCGGCATCGGAGACATCCGGCCACCCCAGCTCCGGATATGCGGAGCGGATCAGCATCATGCGCCCCTGCAGCTGACGGACAGCCTCATTCATGGGGAGCAGCGCCAAGGCGGACGCCTGTACAGCGGCGATCACCACCGGCACCGCCTGTGCCGCCGTCGGCACGACCGTACCGGAAGAAAGCTGGATACTGCCGAGACCTTCAACCCACCGGGCCGAGATGCGCCCTTCACGGTCATCCCAGTTCACTCGCGTTTCACGCAGTATGTGGCTCGAACGCTCTTCGCGGATTACCGCCTCGGAAATTTCCGCCGCCAGGTGAATAATCGCTTCGGCCTGATTCCCTCCATCCAGCGCCGGAGCGACAATATATTCGGCTGCCCTGACCGCGCAGCGCGGTGACAGACGCGCCCCGCGACCGCCGGTGAGCAGGTATCCCTCGCCGGACGCCCTGCGCCGTGCGACCCGGTCCGGATAGGCCGCAAGAAGCAGCCGGGAAACCTGTTCATCATCACACTCATAACGGTCATCCCCGCCAGCACCCCCCAGAATTCGCGCCAACTGGCGCGCAACCCGGTCCACGTTTTTCGCGGCGGTCAGATCAATCGTCCGGTCGGCACCCCCGGAAGAACGCCATCGTTTGAGAGCATCCAGACGATCGGCAATATCGGAACTGCTGGTGGAAATTCTGATACTGCCGACAGTGGTACGGAACAGATCCCGCTCCGACAACAGTGCTGCCACCTGACACCCCAGTCCTGTGCAGCCAAGCTCGCGGGAGCGGATCAGCAGGCGGCCGAGACGGGGATGCAGCGGCAGGCGCACCGCTTCACGGCCGGCAGCGGTGATACGCCCCGCATCATCGAAAAGGTCCAGTTCACGCAGCAGTCGGCCGGCCGACTCCACCGCCGCATCGGGCGGCATATCGAGCCAACCGGGCTGCCGTGGATCGGTGACGCCCCAGGCGGCAAGCTCAAGCAGCAGTTGGGACAGATCGGTGACGCTGATTTCCGGCGGCGTGTGCGGGACCATGGCATTCAGTGTATGGACGGTGTAGAGCCGATAGCAGACACCGGGTGCCGTCCGCCCTGCCCTGCCGGCCCGCTGTTCGGCCGAAGCCCGCGATTCGCGCACCGTAACCAGCCGGTTCAGGCCGTTGCCCGGATCGTACTGCAGCCGGCGGGATACGCCGCAGTCAATAACGGTTCTTACCCCGTCAATGGTCAGGCTGGTTTCGGCGATACTGGTCGCCAGAACGACTTTGCGCTGTCTGCCCGCCTGAATAACCTTCTGCTGCTCGGCCATGGACAGATCACCGTACAGCTGGCAGACCAGGATATTCTCCGGAAGGGCTCCCGCTGCCGCAAGGTGCGCCGCACAGGAACGGATTTCACCGGAACCGGGCAGAAAGGCCAGAATGTCCCCTTCCGTTTCCCTCACAGCGCGCACAACTGCGGCGGCCACCCGCTGATCAAGACGGGTGTGCCCTTTTTCATCAAGGTATCTCATCTCCACCGGATAACAGCGCCCCTCGGAACTGATGATCGGAGCGTTGTCCAGCAGTCGGGACAGCGGCAGCAGATCAAGTGTCGCCGACATGATCATGATTTTGAGATCGGGACGGAGCTGCTGTACCTCCCGGCAAAGTGCCAGTCCGAGATCGGCATGAATGCTCCGTTCGTGGAACTCGTCGAAAATCACCATCGCCACGCCGGTAAGCGCCGGATCGCCCTGAATCCGGCGTGTCAGGATCCCCTCGGTGACCACTTCAATTCTGGTTTTGCCGGAGGTGCGGCTGTCAAAGCGGATGGTGTAGCCGATTGTCTGACCGACCTCCTCGCCACGGCAGTGCGCCATCCAGCCGGCGGCGGACACCGCCGCAATGCGGCGCGGTTCCAGCATGATGATGCGGCCGGACTCCGGGGGGAGGTAATCAAGAAGGGCAACCGGAACACGGGTGGTTTTACCCGCCCCCGGCGGCGCATGAAGGATAACACTGTGACTGGTGCGGACTGATTCCAGGAGAGCCGGAAGGATATGGTCAATGGGGAGTTTATTCACAGCGATATACGGTGGCGGGTTGTCATGGATAGGAAACTCCCCGGTTTCAGGATGATACCTCATTCATGGCACCGGTCCGGTAGCCTTGAAGATCCAGCGCCACGTAGGTGAACCCGACAGACTTCACCAGCCGGACAATTTCATTCCGCAGAGGGCCGATCGCCCGCTGGAATTCCTGTTCACCCAGCTCGATCCTGGCCACATCCCCGTGGTAGCGGACCCGCAGTGTCAGGAAGCCGAGGCCGCGCAGCAGATCTTCGGCGCGTCCCACCTGACCGACCCGTTTCGCGGTAATGGCGGTGCCGTAGGGAAAACGGCTGGACAGACAGGCAAAGGCCGGCTTGTCCCAGTTGGCCAGCCCCAGTTCACGGGAAAGGTCGCGGATATTCTGCTTGGTAAAACCGGCCTCCTCCAGCGGACTGCGCACCTGTAATTCCTCCGCCGCCGTACGCCCCGGCCGGTGATCCCCCGCATCGTCGATGTTGGTTCCGTCCAGCACATACCCCAGCCCTTCCCGGTCAGCGATGGCACGCAGTTTTCCGAACAGTTCCTTTTTGCAGTAATAACAGCGGTTACGGGGATTGTGGCGAAATTCGGGAATATCCAGCTCTTCGGAAACTATCTCAAGATGCCGCCCGCCGATCTGCTCGGCAAGCGCGCGGGCTTCCCGCAGTTCACGCTCCGGATAGGTCTGGGAGGTCGCCGTAACCGCAAGCGCCCGCATCCCGAGCACGTCAGCCGCCACAGCAAACAGCAGCGTCGAATCCACACCGCCGGAAAAGCCGATGACACAGCCCCCCATGTCCGCCAGGATCATGCGGAGACGTTCTGTTTTTTCCTGAAGCTGTATATCCATCCCGGCAGCTCCCCTTCCTACAGCATATAATCGGTTGAAAGAAAATGCGACTTGCGCTCCCGCACGATGCCGGAAATGATCTCCCGGTTGGCCTCGGTTTCCCGGGCGGCGACAACAATTCTGATGGAAAAGACCCGCAGGGCATCGGTAACGGACTGGGTGCCGTCGGCAGAATTTTTCCGGCCGTTAAACGGGAAGCTGTCCGGGCTTCTCTGGCACTGGCTGTTGACGTTAATGCGGCAGACCTGGTTGACCAGCGCATCGATCAACTGGGCAAGCAGATCAGTATCCCGCCCGAATATGCTCGCCTGCTGGCCGTAATTCGACGCCACCACATAATCGATCGGCTCCCGGATGTCGTCGAACACCACCACCGGAATAACCGGACCGAACTGTTCTTCATCGTAAATCCGCATGGCGGGGGTAACCGGGTACAGCAGGGTCGGATAAAAGAACGAACCATTGCTGACGCCACCGCCCGGATTCACAATTTCGGCACCGAAACTCCGGGCGTCACTCACCAGTCCTTCCAGATATTCCGGTTTTTCCGGTTCCGGCAGCGGCGTAATGGTCACCCCATCATCCCACGGCATACCACACGACAGGGCAGAGATCCCTGCGGACATCCGCTTCAGGAAATCATCGGCAATCGAGCGATGTACGAAGATGATTTTCAGCGCCGTACAGCGCTGGCCGTTGTAAGTAAGACTCCCCTGCAGGCATTCGGCCACCGCCAGATCGAGATCCGCATCCGGGAGGATCACCGCCGGATTTTTGGCATCCAGGCCGAGGACACAGCGGAGACGGTGCGGTCGGGGATGAAAGGCGCGCAGCGCATCCGCCACCTTGTGGGTGCCGATAAAGCCGAGCACATCCACCTGTCCAGACGCCATCAACGGAGGTACCACCGTTTCGCCTTCGCCGTACACGGTATTGACGACACCGGGCGGAAACGAATCACGAAACGCTTCCAGCAGCGGTTGAAAGACCAGAACACCGAAACGGGGCGGCTTCAGGAGGATGGTGTTGCCCATAACCAGTGCCGGAATCAGGGTGGTAAAGGTTTCGTAGAGCGGGAAATTATAAGGGCCCATGCAGAGGACGACCCCCAGCGGGGCGCGGCGGATCTGGCCGATTATCCCCTGCTGGATGACAAAACGCGATGATACCCGGTCCAGCTCTTTCAGCGCTTCCAGGGTATCGCGGATATAGGTCACGGTCCGGTCGAACTCGCGTTCCGCTTCCAGTTGCGACTTGCCGATTTCCCACTGGAGCAGCGTGACAACCGCCGCACGCGTGGTCAGCAGGGCGGTGGTGAAGCGCTGTACCGCCTGGATCCGTTCACCCACCGACATGGTCGGCCAGACGCCGCGGCCATTGGAGTACGCCCGCACCGCCACAGCCAGCGTTTCAAGCGCCGCCGCTTCCGTCAGCAGCGGTGCTTCGCCGACCACCAGCTGACGATCTCCCTCTCGAGTGCGCACCCGGACCGGTGAAAGCACCTCCTGCAGTGCCCCCTCCCATCTGCGCAGTTCACCGTCAATCAGGTAGGTATCCTGCCTGATCGGCTGCCAGGAACGAAATTGTTCGGGGATCTGATCTGCTTCCGGGAAAATTGTTGCGATTTTCTGAACCATGGAAAGAGCTTTCGTAGGGTTGAAATGGGGAGTAGCGGTACTGCGAAAAACGGAGCAGCGCCCACGTTATACACAGGAACGGCTGAAAAGGCAACCGTTCGGCCGATTACTGCGGGTTAGAGAGGAGGAGCAGTATTTATGAAATTACAGCTAGATTGACCGGTTTGCCTTTTAGTTATAGTCCCCCTCCTGTTTTTAAGGAGGGGTTAGGGGTGGTTGCTTTTAAATTTCAACAAGTTTATGGATAAATAACTCAAACATTCAAATCCGACCACCCCCAGCCCCTCCTTAAAAACAGGAGGGGGGCTAAAATTTTCTTTTATCATGTGATATGATATCAACCGTCAAGTTCGGGAGGTACCAATGAAAGAAGCGATGTTTTACCAACGTGAGCAGGATCTGAAGGTGCGCTGCACCCTGTGCCGGTTCAACTGCCTGATCGCCGACGGCAGCCGGGGAATCTGCTCGGTGCGCGAGAACCGTGGCGGCACCCTGTACAGCCTGGTGTACGGCAAACTCTGCGCCGGGCATATTGACCCCATCGAGAAAAAGCCGCTCTTCCACGTCATGCCGGGGAGCAGATCCTTTTCCATCGCCACCGCCGGGTGCAACTTCGGCTGTCACCACTGCCAGAACTACAGCATCGCCCAGGTCGGCCCCCACGCTGCAATCCAGGGCACGGAACATACACCGCAGCAAATCGTGCAGCATGCCGTTACCAACGGCTGCCGCTCCATCTCCTATACCTATACCGAACCGACCATCTTCTACGAATTTGCCTACGATACCGCCCGCCTCGCCCGGGAAGCGGGGCTCATGAATATTTTCGTCACCAACGGCTACATCAGCAAAGATGCTCTGACCGCCATCGCCCCCTTTCTGGACGCCGCCAATATCGACCTGAAAGGTTTTACGGAAGAGTTCTACCGCGACATCGTCCACGCCCGCCTGACCCCGGTGCTCGATTCCATCATCGAATATCGCAAACTGGGGATCTGGCTCGAAATCACCACCCTGGTTATTCCGGGGCTCAACGACTCCGACGCGGAACTGCGTGGTATAGCAGAGTTCATTTCCGCCAACCTGGGAGTCGACACCCCCTGGCACGTCAGTCAGTTCTACCCCACCCACAAGCTGACCAACCTCCCCCGGACGCCGGTAGAGACCCTGCGCAGAGCGCGGGACATCGGACGTGCCGCCGGCCTGAATTACGTCTATGAAGGAAACGTACCGGGCAGCGGTGGTGAAAATACCACCTGTCCATCCTGCACGGCCCTGCTGATCAAACGCCACGGCTACAGCATCGAAATGAACCGGATCAAAGGGGGGCTCTGCCCCGACTGCGGCGTTGTCATAGCTGGGATTAGCCTGTGAATGAGGTGGATGCGGGGCATTTTCAAACACGGCACAGTACCGAGCGGCACCACTGGGGTCAGGCTTCCAAGATAGCAAGTTTGGCGTAACTCTACTTCTATCAACCGAAATCGTTCAGCCAGTTCATGTCAACTTGGAAGCCCCAGTCACTTCAGCAATTTTTAAACTTGTCAACTTGGAAGCCTGACCCCAGTCACCCTGACCCCAGTCACCCTGACCCCAGTCACCCTAAACTTGTCAACTTGGAAGCCTGACCCCAGTCACTCTATAGTCACTTTTGCCGCCATGGAGGAAATCTTCCGTATCAGGCCGGACGCCAGGATTATCATATCCAGCGGCTTCAATGAAGATGAGCTGAGTAACCGCTTCTCCAATCTGCGCCCATCCGGGTTTATCCGCAAACCGTACAGCATGGCGGTACTTGAGGCAGAAATTCAGCGCGTCATGCGGGAGGAGTGAGCAGAGAATGGCGGTATTCCGGGCAGACACCGGACTAGAGACAGATGCGCCATATTAGTTGATATGTGTACAACTCCGAAAAAATCTGCTATGAAAAACTGTGACAGGGTTAACACTATTCCCAAAGCATATTTTCAGCAGTTGTTGGCCGGAGGCTACTGTGCATCAAAAACGAATTTCTCCCCCCTCTCTGTTCGTTATGTTATCTGTTTTCCTGTTTATAGCCACTGCACCAGTTTTTGCCGACGTCATCCTGAAAGAAAATTCCTCTCCGCGTTTTGTTCAACCTGTTTCAAAAAATGCCGAGAACGTCACAGTTATAACTTCTGATGATATCACACGCCGTAATGCCCACACTCTTGCAGAGCTACTGCAAACCGTTCCCGGCGTTCAATTGAGCTCAATGCGCACCCCGACCGCCGCCACCAGCTACACCATCCAGGGGACAGCGAATGAAGAGGTGCTGGTGCTGATCGACGGCATCCGCCAAAATGATTATGATCAGGGACGCACCCTGCTCGGCTTGATTCCTGTCCAGCAGATCGAGCGGATCGAAATCATCAAGGGCGCAGCATCCCCCGCTTGGGGAGCAGCGCCAGGGGGCGTGATAAATATCATAACCAAGACGCCTGTCCCGGATCGTACAGCAACCGGGATTGTTTCAGGCTCCATCGGTTCCGCTTTTACCGCAGATACCCGGGCCGAACTGAGCGGCACTTATCATAGTATCGGCTACTACCTGACCGCCGGGAATCTCCGTTCCGACGGTCTTTCTACCAACACCGCCACCAACATGAACAATCTGTTCGGCAAGTTCTCTTACCTTCTCCCCGGCAGCGGCACGGTTACCTTGGGAGGATCGAACCTGAGCGCCCAGCCGGCATGAACGAGGGAAATACGACCAGATGGGGATTTGTGCACCAAAACAATGAATACCGGCGCAGTAGCGGGTTCCTCAAGTTTTCAAAACCATTCGGAGATGCCTTCACCCTTGATATTGACGGCTATGTCACCGACCGGGATGACCGGACCAAATACGGCAGTGGCACACCGGGAGCCATAGTTATTATGAGTAATTTTGCTGTTCAGGATTCAAGTCGCGGCCTAAACAGTCGCCTTACCTGGGGGGACAGCCATCTAAACATGGTAACCGGGCTTGAGTATACCCACGTACAGGCTACGTACAAAAACCTGATGAGCACTGGTGCGCCAGAGTACGACCAAGGGTGGAACAGCTGGGCGCTGCACGGGACCGGGTCATACACCCGTGGCCGCCTGACGGTTGTTCCCGGCATCCGGATGGACCTGACCGGTATCGCCGGTGACAACCTCAGCTATACTCTCGGCTCATCCTACGTACTTGATCAGAATACAACCTTTCGCGCTTACGCGGCTCAAGGTTTCACCCCAATGGCTCCCCACACCCAGAGCGGCGGCCCCCAGAAGCTGAAAACCATTCAGGGGGGGTAGAAAGCAGCGCTGTTCCTTTCCTCTGGCTGAAAGGGACCCTGTTTTACAATACGCTGCGCGGCGGTTCACCATCCGGCACCCTGCCCAGTACCAACCAGAACCGCCAGGGGCTTGAAGTGGAAGCCCGTACCATGAAGTACTCCGGTGTTTTCCTGACCGGCGGCTACACGTACCTGTACGCAACCAACGCCGATACAGGAGATCAGCTGCATACCACTGATCTGTTGACCGTCCCACCACATACGGTCAAGCTGGCCCTGAATTATGACCATCCCGGCTATGGTCTGCGCAGTACGCTGACCGGTAACTATGTCTGGTGGAATTCCCTTAACGGATATTCCGCCGGAGATTCTGGGATAATCTGGGACCTGAACCTTAATTGGAAGATGAAAGATAGATACGGACTGTCACCGGAACTGTTCTGTACGGGGCACAATCTGTTTAACGGGGTACAAACTACTGATACGACCCTCTATACCAATGCAACTCGTTGGTTTGAAGGCGGAGTGAAGGTAAGGTTCTGATGAGATTGCTACTTTCAATGTTGCTGGCTTGTATTACCCTGTTTCCTCCCCTTGCCTCTGCATACGATGTGCTGGTTCTGCTGAGTTCGCGGGAACCTGAATACCGGGAAAATTTGAACGGTTTCAGCGGCGGTAGCAGCGCCTCGCGGCAGGTTATTGTGCTGTCCGATTTCGATCAAGTTGATGTCGTACGAATAGTGCGGGAAGAGCGGCCGAAGCTGGTACTCGCCATTGGTGATGCCGCTCTGGCAGCTGCTGCCGCAATCCGGGAAACGCCGGTGGTCGCCGTACTGGCGTATGATCTCCACAAGCTGAAGGATTCCCGTCCCAACCTTATCGGCATTGAGATGTACGCGCCACCGGAACGGTACATCAGCATATTTCAAAAGATGAAAACTACGCATGTTGGAGTAATCCACAATCCGGCCGCGAGCAACTGGTATCTGCAACAGGCCGGTCAGGAGGCGGATAGTGCCGGCATTATGCTCTTCCCCCGTGATCCGGTAGCACTGGGAACGGCTGACCAGGTGCTGTCAAATATGCCGGGGGGATCATACGCCCTCTGGATACTTCCCGACGGCAGCAACTCCGGCCAGAAAACGGTCGAAACGGCTGTCAGCTTCGCCCGGAAGCACGCCATACCGGTTGTTTCATTTTCCACCGGGCATCTGCCGCTGGGTGCGATAGCCGCCCTTGAAATTGACCGCACGGCCCTGGGGCAGCAGGCCGCCTCCTTGGTTGCGGTACTTTTGAGACAACCAGGCGGACTGGTCAGGACGACGATTTACCCTAATGTCATTTCAAGTAAGGCCAATCCGGTGGAGTTGAAATACCTTGGCTCTACCTTCAAAGGAGAATTGCCGGCAGAATAACGGCACCATCTCTCAATACCATTGAACAGCATCGCACAGACGCAAAAAGGAGCAGCTATAAAAGCTGCTCCTTTTTGCGTACTAGTGGTGCCCGAAGCCGGACTCGGACCGGCACGCCGGTTAGGGCGAGGGATTTTAAGTCCCTTGTGTCTACCAGTTCCACCATTCGGGCGCGATCAACAAGTAAAGCTATTTCAGCAATTTACCCGTTCTTTGAGGTCTTTACCGGTTTTAAAGAATGGGGTACGCTTGGACGGAATGCGGACAACTTCACCGCTTTTCGGATTCCTGGCCTCACGCCCGAGACGCTCACGAATTGTGAAACTGCCAAATCCCCGGATTTCAACTTTGTCTCCGGCTTTGAGAGCTTCTTCGATTGAATCAAAAACTGTATTAACAACAATTTCTGAAACTTTTGCGTTCAACATTTCGTGTGAAAGAACAACTTTTTCAATAAGTTCACTCTTGGTCATACATCCCTCTTATCACATTAAATTTAGTTGTTTTTGTTATTCAAGCTCTGTTTCAGCAAATCGCCAAACGTCGACGTTGACTCACCCTGAGACCCCATATACTGCTCGAATTCTGCTTTTTCTACGGCCACATGCATGGACTTTATGGAAAGAGAAATCCGGCGCTCTTTAGGATCACAGCTCAACACAACCGCTTCAAGTATGTCGCCGATGGCTGCAAACTCTTTTGCTGAGGCAACTTTTTCACGGGACAGTTCGGATACGTGAATCAGACCTTCAATGCCTTCTTCCAGCTCAACAAAAATACCGAAGTCAGTCAAGGAGGTCACTTTGCCATTAAAAATAGCTCCGGTACGGTATTTACCCGGGGCAACGCTCCAGGGATCCGGCTCAAGCTGTTTAATGCCGAGAGAAAGACGCTCATTTTCAACATCAACTTTCAGAACTACTGCCTGTACGAGGCTGCCTTTTTCATATACGTCGCCCGGATGCTTGATGCGCTTGATCCAGGACATATCCGAAACGTGCACCAGACCGTCGATGCCGTCTTCGATACCGATGAACATACCAAAGTCAGTCATATTCTTGATCTGACCTTCAATTCTGGTTCCGGCAGGATATTTTTCAGCGATTGTTGACCAGGGGTTTTCGGAAACCTGTTTAAGTCCCAGAGAGATTTTGCGATTGCCCATGTCAATGCCGAGAATGATTGTTTCAACTTCGTCGCCGATATTCAGAAGGTCAGAGGCACGACGTACTCGCTTTGTCCAGGACATTTCCGATACGTGAATCAAGCCTTCGATTCCGGATTCCAACTCAACAAATGCACCGTACTCCATAAGGCTGACAACACGGCCGCGTACTCGATCCCCGATTGGGAATTTGGCGGGAACATCCAGCCATGGATCGGCCAGAGTCTGCTTGATACCAAGAGAAATTTTACCTTTGGCGCGATCAAACTTGAGAACTTTAGCGGTAACCTGCTGACCCGGCTTGAGTACGTCCGTCGGCTTGCCGACCCGTCCCCAGGAAAGATCGGAGACATGAAGCAGGCCGTCTACACCGCCCAGATCAACAAAGGCGCCGTAGTCGGTAACGTTTTTAATTGTACCTTCAACAATCTGACCTTCTTCAAGTTTTTCAAGGGTGACGTCACGAACAGCGGCACGCTCATCCTCAAGTACAGAACGACGGGAGAGCACGATGTTATCGCGGCGCTGATTGATTTTAATAACCTTAAAGCGGGCCTGCAATCCGATATAGCTGTCTGTGTCCGAAGTCGGACGGATATCAACCTGTGATGAGGGAAGGAACGCCTGAACGCCGCCAATGTCAACAGTGAAACCACCATTAACCTTACCGGTGATAGTGCCGTCAATAATTCCGCCTTCCTGACAGGCGTCACCGATCTTGTCCCATGCGGACAGATAATCAGCTTTCTTTTTGGAAAGGACGTACCCTTTTTTGCCATCCTGACGGGTCATAAGAACACGAATCTTGTCGCCAATCTGCACCGATACTTCACCATCAGCATCACGGAATTCAGATGTAGGTACGTGACCTTCCGACTTAAGACCGATATCAACGAGGACCGTATCCTGATCCACGCGCACTACAGTTCCCTCTATGATTTTATCCCGTTCGGGACGATCTTTTAAACTTTCAGTGAAAAGTGCTGCAAATTCACTGCTTTGCTGCTCGCCGTCGAGCTCTTCATTCTCTTCACCGGCAGAGTCAAGCCTTTTGAAATCAACCATTACACCATACCCCCTGGACGTTTATCGTTCTTCTGTTTTTATTGAGCTTGGCAATGTAGCAATATGTGCCAGATATTTCAATCGCTTTTATTCAATTCCTCAATTTTAATCATTACTTCATCAATTATCCACTTCGGCGTCGAAGCCCCGGCGGTAACCCCGACTACCTCAGCACCTTCAAACCATGTCGGGTCAATCTCCGCAGCAGTTTCAATATGATGGGTGCGCGGTTGAAGCTCGGCACACACTTCGAGCAGGCGACGGGTATTGGCACTGTTGAACCCTCCCACAACAAGCATACAGTCGACCTGGCCGGCCAGTACTTTTGCCTCTTCCTGTCGAACCGCCGTCGCATCGCAAATTGTGTTGTAAATGCGGATTTCAGCGCCAATCAGCAGGCATTCACACACGACGTTCTGCAGGTTTTCGAACGACTGCGTGGTCTGGGCAACAATCCCCATTTTTTTCATTTTTGGCAGTTTTTTCACATCATCGCCCGATGCCACAACAAATACCTTGTTACCACCGTAGGATACAATCCCCTGAACTTCAGGATGATCGGCATCCCCTACAACGATAACGCTGTACCCGTTATCTGACAGGCTCTTGACATGTTCCTGCGCCTTTTTGACAAACGGACAGGTAGCATCGACGATATCAAGTTTTTTCTGCTGCGCCTCGGTAATTTCTTCCAGCTCAACCCCGTGGGAGCGGATAATTATCGTCCCCTCCTCCAGGCCGTTAAGTGAATCAAGAGCGCGAATCCCCAAGGCTTCAAGCTTGCCGACAACCTGTGGCGAATGAATAATCGGACCGAGTGTGTAGGTTTTCTGATCCTTGCCGGCGGCCTCAAAGGCCATCTGTGTTGCGCGTTTAACTCCGAAACAAAAACCGGCCTGCTTTGCAAGTATGACTTTCATGATAGTGATTCCATAGCCTTTATTTTATTCTGGCACACTTCCATCATCACGGTTAACACGTCTTCAACTGAAAGCCTGGACGAATCAATCAGGATGGCATCATCAGACTGTTTGAGCGGTGCGATGTCCCGTTCGGAATCCTGGCGATCGCGCTTGATGACATCTTCAATAGTATCAGCCAGCGTTACCGGTTCTCCCTTGGCAGTCAGCTCTTCAAAGCGCCGTTTGGCACGTTCATCAACAGACGCACTCAAAAAGAATTTTATCTCGGCATCGGGGAACACCACAGTGCCGATATCCCGCCCTTCAAGCACCACGCCTCCCCTGCGCCCCATTAACTGCTGCGCTTTCAGCAAAGCGTCCCGCACCGGTTTCAGCGTTGAGGTGCGTGACGTCAGGAGCGACATTTCCGGAGTACGGATCTGATCAGTCACATCCACGCCGTTACCACGCACCACCTGTCGGCCTGAGACAACATCAAGTTCAATATTCAAATCAGCGCAAAACCGCTCGACTGCGACAAGATCGTCCAGGTCGACCCCGGCTACCGCAAGCAGGAGAGCGGCAGCACGATACATGGCGCCGGTGTCGATCTGGATATAGCCGAGCCGATCCGCCAGGAGGCGGGCAATGGTACTTTTCCCGGCTCCGGAGGGGCCGTCAATTGCGATTACTATGCCGTCAGTTCGTCTATGCATCAGTTATCTCGAGGCCACGTGGGCCAACAACGAAAAGAACGTCGGGAAAGATGTTGCCACACAATCTATATCCGACACTGTAATGGGGCTGGCAGCGACAAGAGCGGCAACAGACATGGACATGGCTATCCGGTGATCACCGCAGCTGTCAACACATCCCCCGAGAAGAAGGTCCGAACCGGTAATGTCCATACCGTCCTCCGTTTCAGAGACAACGATGCCCAGCGTTTTCAGGCTGTCTGCCATTGCGGTTATCCGGTCGGTTTCTTTCACCCGCAGCTCCCTGGCATCCCGGATGGAGGTAACCCCCTCCGCTCGCGCCGCAGCGACACAGACCGCAGGAAATTCATCAATGGCACGCGGCACCACACTGCCGGAAATCCGGACTCCTTTTAAGCGGGAGGAGCGGACCAGAATATCTGCCACCGGCTCGCCGGAAACTTCACGCTCGTTCAGGAGTCGGATGTCCCCCCCCATACTCAACAGAATATCAATGACGCCGGTCCGGGACGGGTTGACACCGACATTTTTTATCAGAAGTTCGGAGTTCGGCGTAATCAGGGCGGCCACCATAAAAAAGGCGGCAGACGATATATCTCCCGGCACCGTAACTTCCTGGGCTGTCAATTCGAAGCCGCCACGAACCAACACACCATTGTCATGCCTGACCAGAGACGCACCAAAAAGGCTGAACATCCGCTCGGAATGATCCCGTGACAAACTCGGTTCGCTGACCCTCGTTTCGCCGTCGGCATACAGCCCCGCCAGCATGAGCGACGATTTGATCTGGGCGCTTGATACCGGCGATTGGTACTCTATCCCCGTAAGCGAACCGCCGGAAATGGCCAAAGGCGCCAACGTGCCGCCACTGCGGCCGGTGATGCCGGCACCCATGCGGGTGAGCGGTTCGACGACGCGCTTCATTGGGCGCTTTCTCAAATACTGGTCACCGGTGACGACGGAAAAAAAGGACTGACCGGAAAGCAGGCCGGTAATCAGCCGAATTGTTGTACCCGAATTACCGCAATCGAGAACATCTCCAGGCTCTTTCAAGCCATGCAGGCCGCAGCCGGTGATGCGAATGGTCTCGCCGTCATCATCAATGTTCACCCCCATGGCACGAAAAGCGTGCATGGTTGACATGTTGTCCTCACCCCGGAGAAAACCGCGCACCGTAGTGACGCCGTTGGCAATGGCGCCAAGCATGATTGAACGATGGGAAATTGACTTGTCGCCGGGAACTACGATCTCCCCGCTGACTGAAACTGCAGGCTGTATTTGTATTATACTCACAGGAATCTCCGGTAGATATTCGTACTCAGACTATTTCATCACGAAACTTTTTTGCCGTGGTAAAAAACTCGGTCAAGCCATCCCTGTCGCTGCTGTCTATCCGCCTGCGCAACTCGGCAAGACTGGCGGAAAACCCGTCGATACTTGCCAGCAGCGCATCCCGGTTCATCAAGGAAATATCACGCCACATGGCCGGATCAGAGGATGCGATGCGGGTAAAATCACGAAACCCCCCTGCCGTGTAGGAAAGAACGTTTTCTCCCTCCACATCAGCGGTGCCGACCGCACGGACAAGAGTGTATGCAATGGCGTGGGGCAGATGTGAAATTTCGGCGAAGATCCTGTCATGATGCCCGGACTCCATGCGGCAGACATCGGCACCCGCTGCCGCCCAGAGACGTGTTACCGTTTCAAGCGATTTCTCGTCGGCGGTCAGGCCGGGTGTCAGCACACAGCGCTTTCCGGCAAATAAGCCGGGGAATGCTGCCGCTGCTCCCGAATGCTCCGTCCCGGCAATCGGATGCCCGCCGACAAAGCGGCAACCGCGCGGCATGAGAGCATCACATGTTCTGACGACATCCGCCTTGACACTGCCGCCATCGGTGACGATGCAGCCGGCGGGAAGCGCGGGGGAAATGGTCTGAACAACCGAAGCAATCGCACAGACAGGAACGGAGAGGAAGACCACATCAGCGCCGGACACGGCAGAAAGGACGTCTTGGGAGATTTCATCCACAATGCCGAGATCTCGCGCATGCCGGAGGTTATCAAGGTTGGTGTCAAAACCGACAATGTGACCGACAACACCCGCCTTGCGCAGCGCCAGGGCGAA
This sequence comes from uncultured Geobacteraceae bacterium, assembly GCA_903852495.1. GTDB lineage: Bacteria > Desulfobacterota > Desulfuromonadia > Geobacterales > Pseudopelobacteraceae > JACRCG01. The sequence goes on from CAINRC010000125.1 coordinate 53,554, forward strand.
TGAGCCGCCGATCAGCCCGACACCTATTATGGTCAAACGTGTAATAATCATCGGATACACATCCTACATCGACCGTGGATACGATCCGAGAATTTTTAAAAACTGGCAGCACTGCTTCAGTTCATCAAGAGCGGCCTGAACATCCGGGTCGGTAAAATGCCCGAACAGATCGAGGAAAAATATGTATTCCCACGCCTTCTTTTTGAATGGCCGCGACTCAATTTTGGAAAGGTTGATGCCGCGTGAGGCAAAGGGCTCCAGCATCCTGCACAGGATCCCCGGCTCGTCTTTAACGGAGAAAAGCACCGACGTCTTGTCATTTCCGGAACGATCGCACGCTTTACGGGAAATAATCAGGAACCGGGTAAAATTGTTGACCTGGTCCTCAATACGGCTCCGCACAACTTTCAGATCGTAGAGTGACGCTGCCAGTTCGCTGGCAATCGCCGCCGAGGTATAGTCATCACTGGCTATCTGGGCTGCGACAGCGGTGGAAGCAACATCCACCGTGGGGACGCCGGACAGATTGTCATCCAGCCACTGCCTGCACTGGGCAATCGGCTGGGCATGGGAATACACTTTTTTCACATCCTCGATCCGCCCGGTACGGGAAAGCAGATCGTGATGCACTTCAAGCATGATCTCTGCGGTTATCTTCATATCGCTCTCAACGAACATATCAAGCGTATGGGATACAACCCCTTCAGTGGAGTTTTCCACCGGAACAACGCCGTACAGTGCCCGCCCCTTCTCAACCTCTTCAAAAACCGAAGGGATGGACTTCATCGGTACCAGTTCAGCCGAAAGACCGAACAGCTGCATGGTGGCAAGATGACTGAAGGTCGCCTTGGGGCCGAGAAAAGCAACCTTCATCGGTGATTCCAGGGCAAGACAGGCAGAGATGATCTCGCGATAAATGCTTTTCAGAGCGTCATTGGGAAACGGCCCCGGATTATTGCCCAGGAGACGTTCATAAATCTGGCGCTCACGCCCCGGTACGTGAAAATCAAGGTTGTTACCCGATTTCAACTTGCCGACCTCAAGGACAACTTGAGACCGCTCATTCAACAGGTCAAGAATGGTATCATCAATACTGTCGATACGTGAACGAAGGTCCTGAATGGTAAGTGTACGTTTCTGCACGGAAGACCGCCTGATTGACAACCGGGATAAGAAGCTAAAATGAGCGGGCACTGTAAAGCATGAGGCGAAAAAAAGCAATCGATTTTAGGGGGTTTGGCAAGAACGGCCGCAGTACAGCGAGGTTTCAGTGGGGTTGATCACTCCATTGGAACTGAATACACCAGGCATCAAAAACGGCGGCTTTATCGGCACCGAACGGGAGCAATTTTTGTCTCACCAGAGTACTGCTTTTGCGCACGGCCAAACTACCCGGCTTCTTTGAGTAGAACAGATCTGCAAAACAGATGATCTGCTCCGGAAGGGTTTCCGGGCACATTTCCCGATGCGGCAGCGGCAGGCCCTGACGGACGATATCTGCGCAAGTAAGCCCTACACCGGTATGGCGTTCACACACCAGAGCATGGAGTGGGTACCCTTCTTTCTCCAGAATAGCGCGTCCAAGCACACCGTGCATGATATACGGATGCTCGCCATATAGTCCGAGACCGGGCGCACGCACCTGACAGACGCCGATATCGTGCAGCAGTGCCGCTTCTTCAATGAACTGGCAATCGCTGTCCGGCAAGGCCAAGCGCCGTGCGACCTCAAGCGCCAGATCGGCAACATACCGACTGTGCTCAAGAACTATATCAAAGGGTTTGCCTTCAAGATACCGTGCTAACAGTGTTGTTGCCCACATACAAAGTCATGCTCCTTGTCAACAGTTTGGCGAAAAAATCTTCCGGAAGCGTCACAAACAGACGCGTCGAATGTAGCAGAAGTCTGAAATAGATCAAGTATCATGATTTTGCTTCCGCCTTTACTTTACCTTTCACGTCATGCTAGCCTTGTACGGTTTGGCGGTAAGCGAACACATTAATCGTGCAGTGGATGTACTGGGAGTTTTTTATGAAACGAAAAGCAATCGCCCTTCTTTCCGGTGGGCTTGACTCAACTTTGGCTGTCAAAATGATGCTCGATCTCGGTATCGAAGTCGAAGCACTTAACTTTACCTCCCCCTTTTGTACCTGTACCGGCAAAAACTCCGGCTGCAAATCTGAAGCGGTGCGTGTTGCCCAGGAATATAACATTCCGATCAAGGTAATGCACAAGGGGCTGGATTATCTGGAAATAGTGCGCAACCCGGTGCACGGCTACGGAAAAGGCGTCAATCCGTGTATAGACTGCCGGATCTATCTGCTGAAGAAGGCGAAGGAGTACATGCTGGAGAGTGGAGCCGATTTTGTCTTTACCGGAGAAGTGCTCGGTCAGAGGCCCATGAGCCAGCGGCGTGACACGCTGCGGGTTATTGAACGGGAAAGCGGGTTGGAAGGGCTTCTGCTGCGCCCCCTTTCCGCCCGGCATTTTGAACCGACGATTCCGGAAAAAGAGGGGTGGGTGGACAGGGACAAGCTATTGGCCATTGAGGGGCGCTCCCGTGCAGTGCAGATGCAGATGGCAGAAGATCTGGATGTTAAAAACTACCCCTGTCCGGCCGGAGGATGCCTGCTGACCGAACTTTCGTTTGTCCCTAAAATCAGGGACGTGTTCGATCATGTGGAAGAGCTGAACCTCCGCGACTTCCGGCTTCTCAAAACCGGGCGGCATTTCCGCGTCGGCCCCCAGAGCAAGGCGATCATGGGGCGGAGCGAACTTGATAACAACCAGCTCGAACAAACCCGTCAGCCGGGCGAAGCGGCCATAACCTGGCTGGACGGCAACACCCCCGTAACCATCATAATCGGCAGGCAGGACGATGACATTATCAAGCTGTGCGCAAGAATTATGCTGCGGTACACAAAAGCGGAACCGGGTTCTGAGTGTCGGATTGAACTGCGGCAGAATGATTTGACAGAGATTTTTTCCGTGATCAATGACATGACCCCGGAAGCGGTGGAGAAGTTCTTGGTGGCGTAACTATCTGGATGTGCGAACTACATTGGAGACTATACTTCGGAACTGTCTACTTTACTGGGTATGTTTATCATCCTCCCGATTGTAAAGGTTCAGTTTTTCTTTGGCAGTCATGAGTTCCACGAGAAGTTTTTCTTCGTTCAGTACCATATCTCTGATACGAGAGAGCGTCAATGAGGTGGTAAGAAATGACACCATGCGCATGAACGTTTCCCAGTAGATAAAATAGGGACGAGAGTATGGATGATCAGTAAGACGGTCGGATGCATACCAGCAGATCCCACACAAAACAGCCATAGCAATCCCTTCCTTTCTTCCCCCGTACCAAGCCGCTATTGCAACAGGTATGAAGTAGAAAATAAAGAAACCGAATTCATAGCCGGTGAGGTAATCTAACAAGCTCAATACAGCAAGTATTGCGGCACTGATAAGCATCGCTGCTGTCCGGTGCTGCTCAAATATCAGTGGATGAGAGAAGCGCCACCTCTTTATTGATATAGGAAAATGAGTTTTTGCCATAAGCACCTCAATACTTCGACAGTCATGACCAGGGGTTCTTTTAATTCCCCCCAGAGTAACCAATAGGACTTACAAGCGATATTAGTACATTTCTTCGACTTGGTACAGGTTTGCTATGGCCCCTGTATGGGCAAAGATTTGGGACAACCTATGGGAAGGGTATGGATGGAGATTGTAGAAACAGAAAAAGCGTCCCTTCTTTTAACAAGTTAGGACGCTTTCTAAGTTTTTTGGTGGAGCTGAACAGGATCGAACTGTCGACCTCCTGACTGCCAGTCAGGCGCTCTCCCAGCTGAGCTACAGCCCCACAAAGGAAAGTTCTTCTAACAAACTATACATACTTGTGTCAATGTTTTTTTGACGCTGCCCCGACACTTTGCCAGCCAGCCCCGCCTTGACTGGGTCAACCATCCGGTGTAAGGTTCCGAAAAGAAAAATTATTTCATATATACCGTCTGGAGCCGATAATGCCGAACCACGACCTGACCTGGAACACACGTCTTCTCTACCCTGCCCCGGATTCCCCGGAACTGGAAGCCGACCTTGGCTCGTTCCAGCAGTTGGCTGCCGATTTTCGCACAGCATATTTTGACAAAGTGGCCGCGCTGGATACCGGTGCCCTTCTGGCTGCGATTCAGGAGTATGAAGCACTTCAGACACGTATGGCAAAACCGTTTTGCTATGCCCACCTGCTGTTTGCCGCCGATTCCGGCAACGAGACCTACCGTGCCCTTTCCCAGCGCTGTTCCGAACTTGGCAGCACGCTCTCGCAGCAGCTGCTGTTTTTCGATCTGGAACTGATGGAACTGAGCGACCCCCGCTTTGAATCGTTCTGTGCACACCCCGAAGCAGGAGAATACATCCATTTCCTGGAAGGAATCCGGAAATTCCGCCCCCATACCCTGAAGGAGAATGAAGAGCGTCTGCTGACGCGTAAAGATCTGACCGGTGTGCGCGCCTTTACCAAGCTCTTTGATGAACTTTCTGCCTCTCTGAAATACCGGATGGAACTTGACGGAGAAGAGCGCGACTTTACCGGAGAGGAACTGCTCTCCCTCCTGCACCACACCTCCCCAGACGTTCGCTTCCGGGCGATGACCGTATTTCTGGAACGCCACGGCGAGCACGGCATCGTGTTCAATGCCGTTTTCAACAATATGGCTCTTGATCATGGCCAGGAAATGGAACTGCGGAGCTACCGTACACCTATCCAGCCGACCAATATCGGTAATGAAATTCCTGATGATGCCGTTGAACATCTGATGAGCGTCACCGAAGCTAACTACGGTCTGGCACAGGAGTATTTCAGGATCAAAGCCGGCATGCTGAAGATGGATAAACTGCGTAATTGTGATATCTATGCCCCGGTCGCCGAAGCGGAACGAAACTACACCTTCGCGGAAGCACAGGAATTGGTGGTGGCTTCATACCGGGACTATGACCCGGAATTCGGCACCATTGTCGATGCGTTCTTTACGGAGCGCCGCGTCGATGTGCTCCCCCGCACCGGAAAATCCGGGGGAGCATTTGCCATGGGAATCTCGCCGGTTATACCGCCATTCCTTCTTCTTAACTACACCGGAACGCTGCGTGACCTGGCCACCATTGCCCATGAAGCGGGACACGGCCTGCACTTCGTGATTTCCCAAAAGCAGAAGATGCTCAACTATCACGCCCCTCTCCCCCTGGCAGAAACCGCCTCGGTTTTTGGTGAAATGCTCCTGACCCGCAGGCTGCTTGACAATGAGCAGGATCCGGTAGTGCGCAGGTCGCTGCTCTGCGCCAAAATTGAAGATATAATCGCCACCACATTCCGCCAGACCGTGCTGACCCGTTTTGAACTCCGCCTGCACAATGAACGGGGGAGCGGGCTGCTATCCAATGACCGCATTGCCGAAATCTGGCTGGAGGAGAATGGCAAACTGTACGGCGATTCCGTCGAGATGATTCCGGCCTATCGCTGGGGGTGGAGCTACATCAGCCATTTCATCCACAGCCGGTTCTACTGCTATTCCTACACATTTGCCGAGCTGCTGGTGCTGGCACTTTTCCAGAAGTACCGTGAGGAGGGTGATTCGTTCAAACCGGGCTACCGCACCCTGCTGGAATCAGGCGGGGCGCTTTCACCTGCCGACACAGCCCGACTTGCCGGCATTGACATCACCGATGGCGGTTTCTGGCAAAAAGGGTACAATGCCCTGGCTATTTTGATTGAAGAACTTAAGCTGACACTCTGAGTACCGTCATATACGCATTATTCCAATCTCCTCAAAGGAGAACACAATGGACAGAGGATACAAGGCAATTGTTTTTTACATCTGCGGGACGGCGGCACTGGGCGGCCTGCTCTTTGGTCTGGATCAGGGGTTTATAGCCAATTCAATTGGCACCATCAGCAGGGTGTATGGTCTCGACATCAAGAGCGCGGAACATTACTCCTCCATTCTGGCAACCGGCGGAGTGTTTGGCGCTCTGCTCTCCGGGATATTTGCACGGTATCTGGGGCGTAAAAAAAGCATGGTGCTGTCCGGCTTTATTTTCTGCACCGCCTCCCTGTTATCGGCCCTCCTCCCCCCGCTCTTCATTCTGTTTGTATGTAGATTCTTTCTCGGCTTTGCCATCGGCATCGCCTCATTCATCGTCCCGCTCTACCTCTCGGAAACGGCTCCCGCCCAGATTCGCGGCGCCATGGGGACGCTTTTCCAACTGCTCATCACGATTGGCATTTTTCTCATTTCGCTGACCAACGTATTCATTGCCAAATGGATTACCACCCCGCAGACAGCGCTTCCGGTGATGTTCGCCGTAATCGTGCTGTTTGCCGGCGTGATGTTTGCCGGTAGCCTGTTTCTGCCGGAAAGCCCCCGCTGGCTCATGCTTAAGGGGAGAAAAAATGATGCGGAGGAGGTCCTCCGGAAAACTCTCAATGCCGAGGAAGATGTCGCTCAAGAAATAAAAAATATCGAGGGCACTCTGGACGACAAGGGCGCTCAATTCGGTATCCTGTGTAAAGGGTATTTTATCAAAGTCCTGCTTGTGGGTGTTTTCATTCAGATGTTTCAGCAGCTTGTGGGAATCAATGTGATGATCTACTACGCCCCGACAATTTTCGGCTATGCCGGTTTGACTGGCATTGTGGCGATGATGGCGGTGCCGACGGTCAATATGCTGTTCACCTTTCCGGCTATTCGGCTTGTGGAAAAATGGGGCCGCAAAAAGCTGTTGTACATAGGCGCATGTACCATGTGTATTGCCATGATTGCCGCCGGTGCCGCTTTCAGCATGATCGGGCATAATACTGACCCGGCCTTGATAGGATCCGCACCGAAAATGATTCTTCTGATAGCGGTGATTTTCTACATCTTTGGTTTTGCCGTTTCCTGGGGACCGGTGGCGTGGCTTGTCTGTTCCGAGATATTTCCACTGCAGGGGAGAGAGATGGGCATGACGGTGACCACAATGGTCAACTGGACTTTTGCCGGACTGTTGATGGACAACGCCCTGACATTCATGAAGGTAAACGGCAACGCCTCAATATTCTTCCTTTTTGCGTTTTTCTGTGTGCTGGCAGTTGTGTTTGTCGCCGCTTTTGTACCGGAAACAAAGGGGGTAACGCTGGAGCGGATTGAGGAAAACCTGAAGGCCGGGAAAAAGATGCGGTTACTGGGTAACACAGGTGTCGGTCAGTAGTAGATAGCACGGCAAAACAGATGCAAAATTAAACGGTACGTAACTAGTTGCCATCCGGAAACTCCGGATGAGCAACTGTTGGTTTCCGTAGCGGAAAGCGGGGATTTTTTCTCCTGGCAAGGAAATCAAGGGATTACACGGAGGCGTACATCGGTACGCCGCACACGTAAGGCCGCAGATTGAC
>CAINRC010000126.1 GCA_903852495.1 uncultured Geobacteraceae bacterium
AAAGGGCGAAAGACGCAAAGACGCAAAGACGCAAAGAAAGTCAAAAGCGTAAAATACAATGGTTTAACCCCAAAGACTTTGCCTTTTATTGCTGGTTTACTTTGCGCCTTTGCGTCTTTGCGTGAAAATGATTTACCGTTTTTGTGACGTGAGCCGTTACCGGCCAAGCTGCTAGTATGCCGTTTCCAGAACAGTCATCCTGATCTTGCCGATGATCGCAATAATCGGCGCCAAATCTTCCGGAAGGTGCCCTTCAAGCAGCTTGAGGTGCGTGGGGTCAGCCGGGAGCTGGTTGTAGGTCGGGTCCACCGCTACCCACCGCTCACCGATAAAGCTTTCAGCCCAGCTGTGATACAGAAACCCCTTCCCCTCCTGATGTACGAGGCCGGAGACAAAGCGGGTCGGAATGCCGGCAGCCCGTGCCAGAGCGGTGTACAGCCGGGTATGCGTCTGGCAGTTGCCGCTCTTCGATTTGAAACTCTCCAGCGCACTCCCGCCGTCAGCAATCGTGTCTTTCAGCCAGTCCGCCGTCCAGACTGCCAGGACTTTGGCGCGCTCTTCCACCGTTTTTGTCCCCTCAACCAGTGCGGCAACCTGGGCCTTGATCTCCGGTGCATCGGACTCAATGCCCACAGCCGGTTTCAACTGGGCGTCAGTCGGTTTCTGCGGTTTTGCGTCCGCCGGGGCCTGTGCCAGTGAGCCGGTTTTGAATACGACACGACCATTAGGCCGTTTTTCCACCTGTTGCCGGTCCCCCTGCAGCAGCGGCAGAGCCTCATTCCAATCACTTATTTCAACGGCCAGCCCGACCAGTTTCTCCGGATTCTTGATTGGCGGCTGGATCCGCACCAGACTGAAATCGTAAATCAGGTCTTTCTTGGCAAGCGCCCACCCGCTTATAAACGGGCCGAGGGTGTCTGGCTGTTCCGACTTTGTGATAACCAGCCCCTCACGAACGGATTCTTCAAGTGTATTCCCCTGAGTATCAACCCAGATATCATTGTTTACAAAGGGATACAGATTGTTGCGCAGTTTGAGCGCCGGCACTCCCCCCGTGGTTTTGTCCTCGCCCAGCACCGTAATCTGCACATCCTTTATTTTAAGCTCCTCCGGGTCGAAGGCCTGAATCTTGTACACTGATCCGGATGAAACAGAACGCATCAGCGGATACAGGTTGAGGGCGGGACCGGGATACACCTCCCCTTTGAATTTGAGTATTTTATCGGATATTTTGCCATTGGCATCACTTTTTATCTGCATGGCGTTGCTGCTGACTTTGCCGCTGATGTGGGACGATGAGCCGTTTACCGTCTGCTCAACATCAAACGAGCGAAGCGACAGATTTTTTGAAACCATATATATTTCCCGCATTGAAGCTTCCTTGGAAAAGGTCATCACTTTCATCCGGACGCTTCCGTTCCCCTCTATGCGGTAGCCATCCTCAGACTTGTCGATTCGTTGCCGATAAAACCCGACCCGTTCTTCGTTCACATAAATACCGAACCAGCGTTCAGAGAGCTGCGGAACTTCTATTTTTCCGAACGGTGCCGCCTGGGCAGTGAGAGTGCTGCAGAGTACGAGAAGAAATATGGTGAACGTCATGAAATATCTAGTCATCAAAAACCTCTTTCCTGTGGTTGTGCCTGTTCCGTCGGTGCAGCCTTGAATCGTGCGCTATTGATTGCCTGCCACTTCTGCGGCAATCCGGGCAGCGTTACAGCAGCGTCTGGTGCGCCAGACGCTTCAGCTCCGCGATGGTGCCGGCATAATCTGACACGCCGAATACGGCACTGCCGGCAACGAAGACATCCGCTCCGGCGTGGGAAATTTGAGCAATATTGGACAGTTTCACCCCTCCGTCAACTTCCAGTTCCGCCTCGGAGCCGCGCTGGTCCAGCATGGCCCGCAGGGTGCGAATTTTGGGGAGGCAGGCATCGATAAAACTCTGTCCGCCGAATCCGGGGTTTACGGTCATCAGCAGCACCAGATCCAGGTCATCCACAATGTAGTCGAGGAGCTCCAGCGGGGTGGCCGGGTTCAGGGAAACGCCCGCTTTTTTCCCGAGGGACTTGATCAGCTGTATGCTGCGATGCAGGTGGTTGGTCGATTCGGCATGCACGACGATAATATCGGCACCGGCCCGGGCAAACTCAGGGATATACAGGTCCGGGTACTCGATCATCAGGTGAACGTCAAGCGGCAGGGTTGTCACCTTGCGGACAGCTTCCACAATCAGCGGGCCGATGGTAATGTTGGGGACAAAATGGCCATCCATGACGTCGATGTGGATGTAGTCGGCACCGGCCGATTCCACAGCCCGGATTTCATCACCAAGGCGGGAAAAATCGGCAGACAGAATGGAGGGGGCGATTTTTTTCATGTTAGTACTCCCGGCTATTTTATTGATCTGTCACAGTTTTCGTATTCGTGCGGCGAAAAAGCCGTCCATGCCGTGGCGGTGCGGCCAGACCCGGAACATACCGTAAAAGGCGATCAGTTCGCTCCAGGCTGGGAAAAGGTCGTTCAGATTTTCTAGCACGAACCCGGGGTGATGCAAAAGAAAATCCTCCACCACCAACTCATTTTCCGCTTCTGAGGTCGAGCAGGTGGAGTAGAGAAGCGTCCCCCCCGGTTTTAACTTTGTGGCGGCATTCTTCAAAAATGTTTTCTGGACTGCGGCCAGGCGGGTGACATCACCGGAAAAGAGCCGCCATTTGGCTTCCGGGTTCCGGCGGATAACCCCCAGTCCGGAGCAGGGGGCGTCCAGCAGGATGCGGTCAAAACAGCCGTCCGGCAGGGAGTCCGGCTGATGAAGATCGGCAACGGCCGTTGTCACCGAGTTGATGCCGAGCCGCCGGATGCTGTCCTGAACGAGGGTCAGTTTTGAACGGGAAATGTCCGTGGCGATTAACTCCCCACGATCGTCCATCCGCTGGGCGATGTGGCCGCACTTGCCGCCGGGGGCACAACAGGCATCCCAGACCCGTTCGCCCGGTTCGGCACCCAGCAGCAGCCCGGCCAGTTGTGATGCTTCATCCTGTACGGCAAACAGACCGGAGTCAAAGCCGGGCAGAGCCGTGATGGTGTGGCGTCCCGTAACGGCAATGCCGTCGGGGGAAAAACGGCAGGGTTCAGCGGTGATCCCCTTCTCCGCAAATTCCCGCAGCAGTTCCTGTCGGTTGGTGCGGAGCGTGTTGACCCGGAGTGTCAACGGAGGCTGTTGTGACGACGCTTCGGCCAACTCCTGGGCCTCTGTAACTCCGAGCTGTTCGAGCCACTGGGTGACGAGCCATTCCGGCTGGGAATGGCGCGCTGCTATGGCTGCCGCCGGATTGGCGCCGATGTCGGGGAAGGTGATCGTATCACGCCGCCGCAGGTAGTTTCTCAGCACGGCGTTGACCAGGCCGCTGGTTCCCGGCGTAATAATTTTTGCCAGGTTGACCGATTCGTTCACGGCGGCTGATTCGGGAATGCGATCGAGGCAGGTGAGCTGGTACAGGCCGAGGCGCAGGATGATCAGAGCCTGGGGATCCAGCTCGATCAGCGGTTTGTCCAACAGTTGCAGAAGGATGTGGTCAAGGGTGCCCTGGCGGCGCAGGACGCCGAATACCAGCTCGGCGTACAGGCCACGATCGGGGCCGCTCAGTGCGCCGCTGGAGAGCTGGTGATCGATCAGGCGGTCAGCAAAGCCCCCCTCTTTTCTGATGCGCAGCAGGGTTTCACAGGCGGCTTGCCGGGGGTTTGCCGTGGCCGTTCCGGTCTCGGCGCGTCTAATAATCATGTGTCCTCGAGAGTTCTTCCAGCCGGTTTACGCGCTCCGGAATGGGGGGATGTGTGGAAAAGAGTGACATCAAACCGCCTCCGGTCAGCGGATTGACAATAAACATATGTGCGGTTGCTGCGTTGGCATTAAGCGGGATCTGCTGGCTCCCCAGTTCCAGTTTCTGCAGTGCTCTGGCGAGGGAAAGCGGATTGCCGCTGATATGGGCACCGGCGGCGTCAGCGCCGAATTCCCGGGAACGGGAGATGGCCATCTGCACCAGCATGGCGGCGATTGGTGCCAGAATTGCCATAAGGATCAGGCCGAACATCCCGCCCCCCTCATCGTCATCACTCCGACCCCCGCCGAACATGGCCCCCCACTGCGCCATATGGGCCAGATAGGTGATCGCTCCGGCAAAGGTGGCTGCCAGGGTAGAAATGAGGATGTCGCGGTTTTTGACATGGCCCAGTTCATGCGCCATGACGCCGGCCAACTCTTCGTCATTCAAGAGCCGCATGATGCCGGTGGTGGCGGCAACGGCTGCGTGGTCCGGATTGCGCCCGGTGGCAAATGCATTGGGGCTGTCATCCTGAATCACGTACACCTTGGGCATGGGCAGACCGGCACGGCCGGCCAGATAGCGGACCATGCTGTAGAAACGCGGATTGTCCTGTTCTTCGATCTCCTGTGCCCCGTACATCCGCAGCACGATCTTATCCGAGAACCAGTAGGAGAAAAAGTTCATTGCTCCCGCCAGCAAAAAGGCGGTGGTCATTCCCCCTCTGCCGCCGATTGCACCGCCGACCAGAATCAGCAGGATGGTCAGGAGCGCCATCAAAAATGCTGTTTTTATCGTATTCATAGTGACCTCATATGTCATTCGACATACCGGCTGCGCCGGATACCTGAATAATAGCCACCATCTCCCAAAAGCGCAAGGGGTGGCGGAGCTTCCGTGCAGAAAGTCCCGGAAACAGCTATTCCGCTTGCATGGGCAGTGGCGATTTGCTATAGTCCCTGACCGCCAAAATCCCGTACAAGAACTGAATTTTATTAATGAATCTTCTCGCCGTCGAAAAACCTGCCCGCTACATGGGGGGCGAAATGGGCTCAGTCCGGAAGGACCATGCCGACCTTCGCTTTGCCCTCGCCTTTCCGGATGTGTATGAAGTCGGCATGAGCCATCTCGGCCTGCGGATTCTGTACCATATCCTGAATGAATCCGAAGGGATAGCAGCGGAACGAGTGTTTGCCCCCTGGCCGGATATGGAAGCGCAGCTGCGCGCTGCCGCCACCCCGCTGGTAACCCTTGAAACGGCCACCCCCCTGGCGGCGTGCGATATCGTGGGATTCACCCTGCAGTACGAACTTTCCTACACCAACATCCTCAATATGCTGAACCTGGCGGGGATTCCGCTGCTGGCGAGCGATCGCGGGGACTCTTTCCCGCTGGTCATAGCTGGCGGCCCCTGCGCCTATAACCCTGAACCGCTGGCCCCGTTCTTCGATGCCGTGCTGCTGGGAGACGGAGAGGAAGCCGTTCTGGAAATCGCCCTGGCGGTCCGGGAAGCAAAAAGCTCGGGTGAAGGCAAAGCGGCGCTGCTGGAGCGACTCTCTGCCATCGAGGGGGTTTATATCCCCTCCTTTTTTGAGCCGCAGTACGCCGCCGACGGCACCCTCACCCGGATCCTGCCGCTCAAACCGGGATATGCCTCTGTCCGTCGCCGCTTCCTTTCTGATCTTGATGCGGCACCGTATCCGGTATCCCCGGTTGTGCCGTTTATGAAGACGATCCATGACCGGGTGGCGGTGGAAATCGCCCGGGGCTGCACACGCGGCTGCCGCTTCTGCCAGGCCGGTTATGTGTACCGCCCGCTGCGCGAGCGCTCGCCGGAAACGATCCTTAGTCTTGTGGAACAGTCACTTACCGCCACCGGGTATGATGAAATATCACTTCTGTCGCTTTCAACCGGTGACTACTCCTGTGTCACCCCGCTGGTGACTGAGTTGATGGCACGCTACGCCGAGGACCGGGTGGCGGTCTCACTCCCGTCGCTCCGTGTCGGGAGCCTGTCGGACGAGTTGATCGAGGAGATAAAAAAAGTACGCAAGACCGGCTTTACTCTGGCTCCGGAGGCCGGCAGCGACCGGATGCGGAGGGTCATCAACAAAGGGATCACCGAAGCTGATCTTATTGCCGGGGCTGCGGCAATTTATAAAGCCGGCTGGCGTTTGATCAAGCTGTACTTCATGATCGGTCTGCCGGGTGAAACGGTTGACGATGTGAGCCAGATTTCGACGCTGGCACGTCAGGTGAAGGACCAGGCAAAGGCGATCGGGAGTCAGGGTGATGTCAATGTGGCCGTCAGCACCTTTGTTCCCAAGGCCCACACGCCGTTCCAGTGGGAGCCGCAGATTTCCATCCAGCAGACGACAGACCTGCAGTATCAGCTCCACTGTGAACTCAAAAAGCGCAAGCTCAAGTTCAAATGGCATGACGCACCGCTGTCATTCATGGAAGGGGTTTTTGCCCGTGGAGACCGTCGCCTGGCTCCGGTACTGATCCGTGCCGTGGAGCGGGGCTGCCGCTTTGACGGCTGGCGGGAACATTTCTCCCAGGAGCGCTGGCTGCAGGCCTTTGCCGACTGCGGCATCGATCCGGAATGGTATCTGCGCCGCCGGGAGCTTGATGAAGTTCTCCCCTGGGATCACCTTGACTGTGGCGTGACCCGTGACTATCTGCTGGCTGAGCGGGAGCGTGCTACTGCGGAGGCGGCGACGAAGGATTGCCGTGACGGCAGCTGCAGCGCCTGTGGTGTTTGTGATTTCAGCATCGTGACCAACCGGGTCTCTCCCCAGGCGCCGCTTGCGCCGCGCCCGGATAGGGTCGTTGAGGCTCCGGAAGCAGCCCGGATGCGTCTCCGCTTCGCGAAAACCGGGGTTATGCGCTATCTCAGCCACCTTGAACTGATCACTGTTTTTACCCGCGCCGTGAGCCGGGGCGGCGTGCCGATCCTCTTCTCGCTCGGTTTCCATCCGCACCCGCGTTTTTCCTTCGGCACCGCAACGTCCGTGGGAGTTGAATCCCGGGCAGAGTACATGGATATGTTTGTCGCTTCCGGCATCACCGCCCTGGAAGTGCAGGAGCGCCTGAATGCGGTACTGCCGGAAGGACTGAAAATTCTGGAGGCGGACGAGGTTGACGCGAAACTGCCATCCATTTCGACCATGATCGAAGCCACCCGCTATCGGATATCCATCACGGGCAGCGACCCGGAAGAGCTGCGCGAAAAATGTGTGCAGTTTTTGGCACATGAGTCATTTGTTATCCGCCGGACCAAAAAGGGGCAGACCCAGGAGGTCGACCTGAGGGGTGAAACGGTTGCGCTCTCTTCGGTACAGCAGAGTGTTGAGCTGGTCGCCAGGAGGGGTAAGCCGGTTGAATTTGCCCGGGCCATCACCGGTAACGAAGAGCTTCAGGGGGATGACATCCAGGTTGAAAAGCTGGAAGTGATCTTTACCCCGTAACGATTATTTTGTTTTACATTTCATATACACGGAGAACAACGTCATGGGAGCAGAACTGGTTATTAACGCCGCTTCCCACGAAACCCGCATTGCGCTGATCGAGAACGGCACCATTGCCGAACTGTACATCGAGCGCAGCCGAGAAAAGGGCATCGTGGGCAATATTTACAAAGGTCGCGTCATTCGCGTCCTCCCCGGAATGCAGGCCGCGTTTGTTGATATCGGTCTGGAAAAGGCCGCTTTTCTGTATGTCGCCGACGTATTTGACGCCATTGAAGAGTACGAGTCGCTGCTGTATGCCGGCAGTAAAAAGGACGATGAACCGGTTGAAGAGCAGGAGGGCAATGATCGCCCGGAATTGCGTCCTCTTCATCCGATTGAGGATCTGTTGCAGGAGGGGCAGGAACTGCTGGTGCAGATATCCAAGGAACCGCTCGGCACCAAGGGCGCGCGCATAACCTCTCACATCTCGCTGCCGGGGCGGCATCTTGTCTATATGCCGACGGTTGACCATATCGGCATCTCACGGCGGATAGAGGATGAGGAAGAGCGCGAGCGTCTGCGTGAACTTGTGGAACGTCTAAAAAAGCCCGGTTCCGGCTACATTGTCAGAACCGTGTCGGAGGGGAAGAGCGAAGAGGATCTGATCGCCGATATGCTGTACCTCACCACGCTGTGGGAGCAGATATCCAAGCGGCAGGCAAAAGCTCCGGTTCCGTCCCTGCTTCATTCTGACCTTGATGTAGTCCAGAAGGTTGTCCGGGATATCGTTACCGAGCAGGTTGATAAAATTGTTGTGGATTCGCAGGTTGACTACGACCGCATCGTTCATTTCATCTCAACGTTTGCCTCTAAAATGAAATATACGATCGAACTGTATGACGAAGAAGAACCGATTTTCGATCATTACGGGCTGGAAGTTGAGATCAGCCGCGCATTGGGACGGAAGGTCTGGCTCAAGTCAGGCGGCTATATCATCATTGAACAGACGGAAGCTTTGAGCGCTGTGGATGTCAACACCGGCCGTTTTGTCGGCAAGCACAATCTGGAAGATACTATTCTCAAAACCAATCTGGAGGCGGTGAAGGAAATTGCTTACCAGCTCCGCTTGCGCAACATCGGCGGCATCATCATAATCGACTTCATAGATATGGAAAAGGAAGTCAATCGTGAAAAGGTCTACGGGGCGCTGGATGAGGCTCTGAAAGCGGATAAGTCCAAAACCAATATCCTGAAAATTTCAGAACTCGGCCTGGTGGAGATGACCAGAAAGCGGGTGCGTGAGAATATCAGTCGCATGATGTGTGAGCCATGCAGCTACTGCGAAGGGCGCGGCTACATCAAGTCAAAAATAACCGTCTGCCATGAAATTTTCCGGGAATTGCGGCGTGAAATGCTTGATATGCGGGGTACCAAAGCAACTGTGGTTGTTCATCCGCAGGTTGCTGACCTTCTGTATGACGAGGAGCGGCGCGGGCTTGAAGAGCTGGAAAAAAAGTTTAAAAAACGGATCACGGTGCGAGCCAAACCGGGATTCCATCAGGAACAGTTTGAAATAACCATTAACTGACCCGGAATGCGGGCATCAAACGAAACGAGGCGGGGAAGTTGACTTCCCCGCCTCGTTCTGTTTTTGGAGTACCACTAGACTACGCGGCTTTTCTCTCGTTGGCATTCTGCTCATAGTGAACAGAAAAATACTCCATAGCTTCGCGCATAATATCGGATATGCTTTTGTGAGTGGTTTTCATCAGGTTTTCAAGGTGATCGCGCTCTTCATCACTCACCCTCATTGAAATTACATTGTAGCGTGGATTCTCTCTCATTCTTCCCATGGTAATCGTCCTCCCTGTTTTTTATGTTTGCGTACCGAGTTCGCAGTAGTTGTTATGCTGTATACACTAGCTAATACCGTGCCAAGAGTGGGTACTAAAAATAGTATGAATAATTGCAGCCAGTTGAAAATGGATAGAAATAATCTTTTATATACTGGCTGATAATTATGTGTCAATTATGGCACACCAGTGGCCAAAAGTATACACTATTTTGTAACAGGTCAGTCGTTTGCGCCGGCATCTGATTTTTACGACAGAGGGGTGATGGACTTTGTACGGCGGGATACTTCAATGCCATGCTTTTCGAGCAGGCGGTAAAAGGTTCTGCGGGGGAGATTTGCCAGACGGGCTGCCTTGGCAACATTCCCGCCGGTTTCTTCGAGATAGCGGGCGATGATGTTCTTTTCGGTGCGTCCAACCTGCAATTCCCGCTCGGCCTTGTACGAAACACGCCGGCGGCTGACGTCGATGTCGGAGCAGGAGTCGTAGGTGTCGGTGAAAATAGTCGGGAGGTTTTCAAGTCTGATAATACCGTCTTTGGCCAGGACGGCGCTCCGTTCAATAACGTTCTGCATCTCACGAATATTACCGGGCCAGGGGTAGTGCTGCATAGCCTTGACCGCCCGATCCTCAATGCCGGCAAGAGTTTTATTGAGCTTTTCCTGGGCTTTGTCGAGAAAATGCCGGGCCAGTTCCGGAACGGATTCCCCCCGACTCCGCAGCGGCGGCAGCTCAATGCAGAACACGTTCAGACGGTAATACAGATCCTCCCGGAACCACCCTTCACGGACGCCGAGTTCCAGATCCTTGTTCGTCGCTGCAATCAGCCGCACATCCACTTTCTTTGAGGCAATCCCGCCGACGGGCCGCACTTCACCCTGATCCAGAATCCGCAGCAGTTCAGCCTGCAGTTTCGGAGTTATATCGCCAATTTCGTCCAGAAAAATGGTGCCGCCGTCCGCCGCCTCAAACAGCCCTTTTTTGTCGGCGATGGCACCGGTGAACGAACCTTTCTTATGACCGAACAGCTCACTTTCAAGAAGTGAATCGGTGAGTGTCGTGCAGTTAACGGTCATGAGCGGCTTATCGTTCCGCGTGCTCTGCCGGTGAATCGCGCGCGCGGTAAGCTCTTTTCCGGTCCCGGTTTCACCCCTGATCAGGACGGTTATGGGTGTGGGCGCAACCTTTTGGATCAATCCCAATACCTCGTTGATTCCGGGGTCGCTGCCGACAATCAAGTCGTCTCCGGCCTGCCGGTCAAGCTCCCGTTGCACAAGCTCATACTTTTGCATGAGATGCCCACGCTCATCAACAATCCGCTGCATGCTGAAGGGGAGACACATCTCAATGTCGGCAAGCCCCTGAAAAACGGCGACCGCGTGCTCACGACAGGATTTGTACCCGCAGGCGCGGCAGTTAAGCTCGTCCCCCTGGGTGAATTTACTGGTGGAATGGAGAATGCGCTTGACGTCATCCTTGCCCGGCACAGCAAGTTTAACCGATTTATCCAAGTAGGAGCGGCCCAGCTTCGGTAACTGGGGGGACAAATAATGGGGAGCGGTGTTATAGGGTGGTTTGGCGCTGTTATGGCACACAATCAGTTTGCGCTTGAAAAAATGATGCAGTTCTTTATCCCTGGTCGGACCGTCAACGCAGCCGCCGTCGCAAAAACGGAGATCGACAAACGTCGGTGAAATAAGGCCGGCGGCCAGATCGCGAATAATACCGATGGTGTGCACTTCGCCTTCGGCGCTGATTATCTCATTATTCTGGAAATCGGTCGGGATATCGAAAATATTAAGAGGGCCGCCGCTGAGGGTGAAAAGTCGTCCGGAGCCCGGATCAACCCCGTCGAACGGCATTTCAGTAAGCCCGGTTGGTGTAATACCCCGGTTTTTGAACAGCTTGTCCAGTTCCTGATAGGTCAGCACAACATCAATAGCGTCTGATGTTTCGGCCTGGATTTCAAATTTCGCCGCGATGCAGGTGCTGACATACACCACCCGCGTTTCTTCGCCAAGGGTGTTCTTGATAAAACGCCCCATGGCGATCATTGGCGAAACGACCGGCATGATGTTCGGGACCAGGGACGGGTAATGGCGCTCAATCAGATCGACCACGGCGGGGCAGTGTGAAGAAATCAGGGGGCGATCGGATGAGGCGAGTGACGTGCGGTAGTCGCCGGCAATCATGCGGGCGCCGTACGCTCCTTCGTGAACTTCGCTGAAACCGAGGCTTTTCAGGGCGGCCACAAGTTGGCCGGGACGCAGGGAGTGAAAAAAAGCGGGGAACGAGCAGCCAAGCACCGCAACGACCGGTGCCCCGGAGGCGAGCATCTCCTGGGTCATGACCATGCGGTCCACAACCACCTTGGCGTTCTGCGGACAACTCAGACAATTACCGCAGCCGATACAGCGTTCATACATTATCTGGGCAAAGCCGCCGTCAACCTTGATCGCTTTGACCGGACAGGTTCTGACGCAGGAATAACAGCGCCGGCAACGCTCTTTGTAGGTGATGATAGGTTCCATGGTTCCCTGCTTTTACGATCTTCGATGCCCACACCCTACACCACATTTTCAGTATGTGCAATAATTGACACATAGTGCTACAGCCGGAATCCTGTGCGGGTGTGTCACTACAAGCATAAGTTGTCAATTTTGTCACTTTATGCTTGTTTTTGGTATTGACACCTTATGCTTGTTTATTGTGGGCCATCTGTTCGACTCGGGGTAAGTAGCTACATTACGCTTACAATGCAATAAATACTAAAATGTTGTGGTCCATCCAAACAAATAGTTGCCTATTGAAACTTAAAGTGGAATTCGTAGACCAAGATAGCAAAAAAAACATAATAATTTCAAAATGTTATGTCTTGCATTCCTGCTGATATCCCTGTATATGTGTTTACAGGAGAAGTCGCATGAATGATGCAGAATTCGAAAAATGGAGTTGTAAAGGCGGAATAGGGACGTGCTCTGGGACAGACACGGACAAATTTGCAAAGTTCAAGCTCACGCCTGTGCAGAGCAAAGTCGTCAGACCGCCCTTGATCAAGGAGTGTCTCGCCAACATAGAGTGCAAGGTCATCGATATTATTACGAAGCACAACATCGTCGTATTAGAGGCTGTTGCCGCGTACATAGATACTGCACGCAAAGAGAAGCGCACGGTTCACGCAGTTGGCGATGGAACGTTCATTGTCGATGGACTCAAAATTGACCGCAGGAAGATGATGGCCCCCAATATTCCATTCTACAAGTTGAAGAAGAGACAACAGGAGCAACAATACTATGGTACTTAGAAATGGTCGGTTTTATTTGAAATCCATTATATCTATTGCTTTTCTGATGAGCGACAATTAGAACTCCCGACTGACGACAATTATAATTCCCGAAAGTAACGGGTGTTGTAAGCTGTTCACCATCTCTTTGGAATAAGGATGGCCGGATGGTAACTGATCAGCAGGTAAGGAGGTTATTGAAGCTCATGCAAACAGAAATGACACAGGCTGTGGCCGCAGCGAAATCAGGTATGGATGTAAAAACGGCACGAAAGTATTCAAAAGCTGGCTGGCTCCCAAGTGAACTCAAAAAAGAGAGAACTTGGCAAACGCGTTCTGACCCTTTCGATGGCTTTTGGGATGAACTCCGTGACAACCTCGCGACTAATCCCGGCTTTGAAGCAAAAACTCTATTTGACGATTTACAGAGACGCTTTCCTGGGCGGTTCTCCGACGGACAATTACGAACCCTTCAGCGCCGGGTTAAATGCTGGCGTGCACTGGAAGGACCTTCACAGGAAATATTTTTCCCTCAACTGCATCACCCCGGAGAACGGGCACAATCGGATTACACCCACATGGGGGAGCTTGGAATTACCATCGCCAAGGAGCCATTTGATCATCTGGTGTATCATTTCGTTCTGACCTACTCCAACTGGGAGACAGGTAGCATCTGCTTTTCAGAGAGCTTTGAAAGCTTGAGTGACGGGCTACAAGCGGCCTTATGGGAGTTGGGCGGCGTTCCACACTCTCATCAGACCGACCGGTTGACAGCGGCAGTGCAAAAATCACTTCACCCCGATGAATTCACCCAGCGCTATCAGGCGCTGCTCAACCACTATGGTCTTATCGGCTGCAAAACACAGCCAGCCAGTCCCAATGAAAACGGCGACGTAGAGCAACGTAATCATCGTTTCAAGAGGGCTGTCCAACAGGCCCTGTTACTCCGGGGAAACCCTGATTTTACCACTCGCGATGAATACAAGCTGTTCCTGAAGAAACTGTTTATCCAACTAAACAGCGGTCGTCGAGAACGCTTTCTGGAAGAGCAAAAAGTCTTGCGCCCGCTTCCGTATCAGCACATTGAAAGCTGCAAGCGCCTTTCCGTCAGCGTTGGCCAAGGCAGCACCATCCGTGTCAATCACAACGTCTACTCGGTTGAAAGCAGGTTGATCGGCGAGACCATACAGGTTCAACTCTTTGCCGAGCATCTCGATCTTTTCTATGCTCAAAAATGTGTAGATACGCTGCCGCGCCTGCGCGGCGAAAAGCGGCATCTGATCAATTACCGACATATGATTGACCAGCTTGAGCGCAAACCGGGAGCATTCGAAAACTACCGTTACCGGGAAGAGATGTTTCCCGGCAGCTATTTCCGGCTTGCATATGACGAACTCAAGGAGCGGCATACGCCACAAAAGGCGGCCAGGGAATACCTGGAGATATTGCGAATGGCAGCCATGGATAGTGAAGCAGCGGTGACGGCGGCTCTTTATTCACTCTGTGGCCGACGACCGATCACAGCCGATGCCGTGAAAGAAATACTCCAAGCCCACCAGTCCCCGGCTTCTGCTGCAGAGGTCAGCATTACCGAAGTGGACTTGGCCATTTATGACATTCTCCTCTTGAGCGGGGAGGTATCATATGCATCGTGAGGAAGATAAATCCGGTCGTCTGGATCGGCTCCTTAAAGAGTTGCACTTGCCCACCGTGCGGCGTTGTTATCAG
>CAINRC010000127.1 GCA_903852495.1 uncultured Geobacteraceae bacterium
ACCTAACCGGACAACGCTGAACTTTACTGGAGAAAATCACATCACATGACCACTGAAACCACACCACTTAACGACATTCTGACCGCCCGCATCGCCCGTCAGGGGTGTATCACCTTTGCCGACTTCATGGCTGCCTGCCTCTACGAGCCGGGGCTTGGCTACTATACTTCACCGGGGCGCAAGGTCGGCGCCGAGGGGGATTTTTATACCAGCATCACCGTACATGCCGCTTTCGGCCGGGTGCTTGCCCGGGAGATCGCCCAGATGTGGCGCAGCATGGGGTGCCCCGCCGATTTCACCCTGGTGGAGTGCGGTGCCGGCAATGGCCGGCTGGCGTGCGACATTGTGGATTATCTGGCGGAGCGGGAGCCGGAGATGTACCGGGGGCTCCGCCTGCTGCTGGTGGAGCGGGAACCGTCGCTGGAATCGGCCCAGCGGACTATGCTTGCCGCACACGTTGATCGACTCGGCTGGCTCTCGCCCGATGAATTCGCTTCGGGTGATTTCACCTTCAGCGGTTGCCTTTACTCCAACGAGCTGATTGATGCCCTGCCGACCCACCGGGTTATTATGACCTCCGACGGCCTCAAGGAACTGTACGTGACCTGCACTGACGGAGAGTTCGGCGAAGAGCCGGGCGAGCCGTCCACGCCGGAAATTGCGGCCTGCCTGAAACGTGTTGCCGTGGAGCTGCACATCGGCCAGCAGGCTGAAGTCAATCTGAACGCCCCCCGGTGGCTGGCATCCGCTTCCAAAGCGCTCCGGCAGGGCTTCATCCTGACGATCGATTACGGATATCCCGCGCAGGAGCTGTACACGCCGAGACGCAAACTGGGCACGCTGCTCTGCTATTACCGCCACCAGACCGAGGAGAATCCCTTCCTCCGCCTCGGGCTGCAGGACATCACCAGCCATGTTGACTTTACAACGCTGATGACCTGCGGTGAGGAGCTGGGGCTGGACACCGTCTGGTACGGTGAGCAGTACCGTTTCCTTCTTTCGGCGGGGATTATCGAGGAGATTGAAGATATCGAGCGCACCGCCGTATCCGACGAGGAAAAGCTGCGGCTCCGCCTCACCCTGAAAAAGCTGATCCTCCCGGATGGCGGGATGGGGGATACCTTCAAGGTGCTGGTTCAGTCCCGGGGGGTGCCGGCGCCGGGACTGCTCTGCCAGAGAAGGATCGGAGGATAAATGCCTGCGCTCCCGTCTGCTGAAATCCGGAGCATTGTTTTCGACCTGGACGGCACCCTGTATGTGTGTGACCGCTTTGCCGCCGAAATCCAGAAAACCGGAGCGGCCTATGTCGCCGCGCTCAAAGGGATCAGCCAGAGTGAGGCGATGCGGCTGATAGCCGCCACCCGGCACCGGTTTGCGGAGGAGAATGGTGCGACGCAGACGCTTTCAGCGGTCTGCTCGGAACTGGGGGGATCTGTTCGGGAACTGCACGATTTTTTTGTGAGGACTCTACGGCCG
Source organism: uncultured Geobacteraceae bacterium (assembly GCA_903852495.1). Lineage (GTDB taxonomy): Bacteria > Desulfobacterota > Desulfuromonadia > Geobacterales > Pseudopelobacteraceae > JACRCG01. The sequence goes on from CAINRC010000127.1 coordinate 1,477, forward strand.
GAAGCGTACCTGGTGCGGGACGAACGGGTGATCCGGTTGTTAGAACGCCTTGCGGAGCGGTTTTCGCTGTATGTGTACACGAACAATAACCGCATCCTGACGACCCGGATCATGAATTATCTGGGGCTTGACCATGTGGTGTGCGACATATTCACCATTGATGAGACCTGGCAGGGGAAGCCGGACCGGGAGATGGTCGGCCTGGTGCTGGAGCGGATTGCAGGGGCCCCGGGCGCAGTGCTGTTCGTCGGAGACCGCTACGATGTGGACCTGCGTGTGCCGGAACAGTTTGGCTGCCCCGTGTACCTGAGTCAGACCCTTGAGCAGCTGCTCCGGCTGGAAGAACTTCTTGTCACGGCTCCTTGCGCAGATACCTCAACAGCTCCTGCATATCCTCCGGTGGTTCCGTCGTAAACTCAATGTACTGGCCGGTTGACGGGTGGATGAAGCCAAGGCAGCGGGCGTGCAGCGCCTGACGGCCGAGACGGTTGATCATCCCCCGGAGCTGGGTGTCCGGAATATTGTTGCAGCGCCCCCCGTCCGGGTAGAGCGGGTCCCCCAGAAGCGGAAAACCGGCTTCCGTCAGGTGCACCCGGATCTGGTGGGTGCGGCCGGTCTCCAACCTCAGTTCCACCAGCGAAATCCTGCCGTAGCGCTCCTTCACCTTCCAGCGGGTAACCGCATGTTTCCCGTGTCTCGCCTTGCCGGACAAGCGCAGCCGCTCCGTCGGATGGCGCCCTATAATCCCTTCGATCTTGCCCGTATCCTCCGGCGGTGAGCCGTAAATCAGCGCCTGATAGATTCTCTTGACGGTGTGAACGCTGAACTGTTCCGACAGCGCCAGATGTGCCCGGTCATGTTTGGCAGCCACCAGCACTCCGGAGGTCCCCTTGTCCAGGCGGTGGACGATGCCGGGGCGCAGCTCGCCGCCGATGCCGGCCAGATCACTGCAGTGTGCCAGCAGAGCGTTCACCAGTGTGCCGCTGCTGTTGCCGGCCCCCGGATGCACCACCATGCCGGCCGCTTTGTTGATCACGATGAGATCGGCATCTTCGTACAGCACATCCAGCGGAATTGCCTCGGCCTGCGGTTCTGCCGGAAGCGGCGGGGGAATATCGATTTCGATCTGCTCCCCCCCCTTCAGCTTCAGCGATGGCCGCACCGGTTTGCCGTCAACCAGCACGCTGCCGGTTTCGATAAGTCTCTGGACCGTTGCCCGGGACTCCCCCCCCATCTCGCGGCTCAGAAACAGATCAATGCGTGCCGGTTCGCTTTCGGGTGGAAATGTGAGTGAAAGATGATTCATGGTACTCCTCAATAATAGCAAAGGCGCACCGGACAGGCACGCCTTTGCAGAAATAATTCGTATGGTGGTTCACTACCAGATGGGCGACTCAATCTTGCCGGCCCGTTTGATCAGCACATCCACTATGGCGATTCCGTAGATCAGTTCCGGGTTGAGTGCAGCAGATACCCGGGAAAGGAAGTGCTGGCGCCCCTCTTCAAGTTCATCCTTGAGAAGCTCGAAAATGGTATCGTTTTTGATGCCGAGCTCAACCTTTTCCGTGTTGTACATGGCTACGTCGGAAAGAATGGCCCGGGCCAACCGCTTCGCCTGATCCGGATTATCAATCATAGTCATTGATGATGTCCCTTATGCAGTAAAGTACCGCCACCATACCACTATCGAACGCGCAATGCAAAGTAGATGCTCGCATCACCGCGCCGCACCAGAACCGTAAGGCTGCCGCCGCGACCGACCTGCTGGATGGCGCGGGCATATTCCGCCGTGGTTGCGGTCCTTTTGCGGTTGACGGACATGATCACATCCCCCCGCTTGATACCCGCCTCGGCAGCAGCGCCGCCCCGCAGCGCATCAATGACCACAACACCACTCCCCTGTTCGGCGTTTTCAACGGTCAGGCCGAGCAGATCCGCCTCCCCCTCCTGCTGGGGGCGAGCCCCCCGCTCCGCCGTGGGGGGCTGTTTCGGTGCTTTGTCCGCGCTTGCCAGGGTAATGGCGAGCTCCAGCGCTTTGCCGTCACGGAAGATAGAAATTTTCACACTCTTGCCGATACCCGCCTCGCCAACCAGTCGCTGAAGATGTGACGGGTCTTTGACGTCACTGCCGTTCAGGCCGGTGATGACATCCCCCTGCCTGACGCCGGCCTTGTCAGCCGGCCCCCCCTTGATGACATCGTTAACCAGAGCCCCTTTGGCCTGTTTCAGCCCGAAGGATTGTGCCAGCTCCTCGGTCACCGGCTGGATCGTTACCCCCAGATAACCACGACTGACGCTCCCCTTCTGAATCAGCTGGGCAAACACCGGCTTGGCCATGTTGACCGGGATGGCAAAGCCGATCCCCTGTCCGGCCGCCACAATAGCGGTATTGATGCCGATAACCTCACCATAGACGTTCAGCAGCGGTCCACCTGAGTTTCCCGGATTGATGGAGGCATCGGTCTGGATAAAGTTTTCATAGGTTTCAATCCCCATGTTGGTGCGACCGGTGGCGGAGATGACACCCACCGTCATGGTGCGGTCAAGCCCGAAGGGGTTGCCGATGGCAATCGCCCACTGCCCGACCTCAAGCTTGTCAGAATCGCCGAGAACAGCGACCGGGAGATCGGCCGCCGTGATTTTGATGACGGCGATATCGGTTTTCTGGTCGCCGCCGACCACCTTGGCGTCATACACCTTGTCATTGGAAAGCTTGACCTGGATGCTTTCCGCATCGCGTACCACATGGTCATTGGTGACGATGTAGCCGTCCTTGCTGATCAGAAAACCGGAGCCGAGGCTCTTGTCCCGCCGGGTCTGGGGGGCGCCGAAAAAATCCTCAAAAAACGGATTGGCCTCAAAAAACGGCTGGATGACTTTCTTCCGGCTTACCGTCGAGATGTTGACCACCGAAGGGGTTACTTTTTTGGAAACGTTGCTGAACGCTTTCTGGGTGGCAAGGATATCCGTCGGCACATCCTTCACCGGAGCATCCGCCTCCCCCCCCTTACGATTGGATTCAAGGAACAGCGGGGCTTCATTTTTCCCTTTGCAGCCGCCCAGCAGAAGGGCGCAGATGAGGAGTATCGGGAGCAGAAACAACATACGAGACTGGGCATTCATAAGAGTATCACCTGTGATTGCATGGGGTTGAATTAACCTGCCGAACTTTAATCCACATCCAGAACAGGTGTCAAGAGATTCGGGCGGCTTCAGCAGTGGATCTGTAGCTGTTCTATTCAGCATAATTATGTTATTGAAACGCAGCTCCATTTGTGTAAAAGTACCATCCATCAAACAAGCTTCAGGGGGAGCGTGATGACCGACATTAAAGCCCAGATCAAGGAATTTCGAATCGGCGAAAAAATCAGGGGGCTCCGCCAGCAGAAACGGTTGACGCTTCAGGAGTTGTCCGAACTGACAACCCTTTCCAAGCCGCTGTTGTCACAAATTGAAAATCAGCAGGTTATCCCCCCGCTGGCGACCCTGCTTAAAGTTGCCAAAGGGCTGAAAGTAGATATCCATTTTTTCTTTGCCGACGCTGCCAACAAGCAGAAGTTTGTGCTGACACGGCGCGAGGATGTGCGCGAGGATGAAAAAATTCCCCGCCCGGCGGCCAATGATGTTACGCGGCCATACGCCTACCACTCGCTGGCCCAGGGGCTCCGGCACAAACACATGGAGCCGTTTCTGGTGGAGTTTGAAAACATCCCCTGGGATGATGCCCTGTTTTTCAAACACGACGGGGACGAGGAGTTTATCTACATCATCTCCGGAGAGCTTGATTTCCACTACAACAGCGAAGTGTTCAGGATGCGGACCGGTGACAGTATTTATTACGATTCCAGCCAGCCGCACGGCTGGGTATCGGTGGGTGCCGAAACTGCCCGGGCGGTGGCGGTCATGTACACGAAGGAATAGGCGGCATCCGCATATTCATACCAAGGGGGGAGGATTTATTCTCCCCCTTTTTGCGTGTTGGCCAGTTGCCGCAGCGTCCGCACCCGCTCCACCGCCGGCGGGTGGGAATAGTAAAAGGCGGCGTAAAATGGGTGCGGGAACAGGTTGGAAAGATTTTCCACCGAGAGTTTGACCATAGCCGAGGCCAGATCCTCCGGCCTCCCGGTAAGGTCGGCGGCAAAGCGGTCGGCCTCCCGTTCATGACAGCGCGAACGCCACGCAGAAAACGGACCGAGCGGGAACAGCACCAACGACGCGACAAAGCCGAGCAGAACCATTCTGGCCGGCAGCGACAGATCGCCCGGCAACCCCAGCAGCCCGGGCAGACCGGGCCAGGCAAGCAGTTTGAAACTCACCCACGAGCCGGCCAGCGCCATGGTTTCAGCCCAGAGCAGCCGCTTCCATATATGCCCCTTCTTCCAGTGCCCGATCTCATGGGCCAGCACCGCCACAATCTCGCCATGGCTCATCTGCCTGATCAGCGTATCGTACAGGACAATCCGCTTGACCTTGCCGATACCGGTGAAATAGGCGTTGGAGTGCCGGCTTCTTTTTGAGGCATCCATCTGCAGCACCTTGCCAACCTTCAGCCCGGCCTTTTCCATCATGGCCCGGATCTCTCCCTCCAGCCCCTCTTCCGTAACCGGCTCATATTTGTTGAACAGCGGCTCAATCACATACGGGGAGATGAACATCATGAACAGGCTGAAGAGCGCCATGAAGCCCCATACCCAGAGCCACCAGTTTTCCGGACTCCAGTGGATCAGCTGGAACACCACAGCGGTCAGAATGATCAGCAGGAGCGCACCGATGGCCTGCGACTTGAGAAAATCCGTGGTCCAGAGCCGGAGAGTGGTGGTGTTGAAGCCGTACTGCGCCTCGATGCGAAAGGTGCCGTACAGGTCGAACGGGATGCCCAGCAGTGTTAAAAACCAGGTCAACAGCAGAAAAAACAGAACCGCTGAAACGGTTGTCGAAGCGCCGATGCCGGTGATATACCGGTCATATATGGCGATCAGGCCGCCGAACAGAAAGAGCACCAGCACGGCATTGTCGAAAAGCGAATCCCACAGGCCGAGACGGCTGGATGCAAAGGTATAGGCGGAGCTGTGCCGCAGTTTTTCTTCATCAATCGCCCCTTCAAACCCTTCCGGCACCCTGTCGCCGTGCTGTTTAAGGTAGCGGAGATTGATGGAGCGTAGCCGGTAGGTAAAGGCGGTGATGACGGCGAAAAGGATAAACAGGGCAAGTTTCATCAAAGCGGTCCTTGTATAAAAATCTGTTTAGTACTGATCTCCCGCCACATTCACATCTCCCTCCCCTTGAAGGGGGAGAAACTTGAACAGCGGAAGATCAGTGTTAATCAGACAAAAAACAAGGGCGAAGCAGAGTTCGCCCTTATGGTGACGTTCTTCGGAGGTGTCTTGCTACAGCAGCGTGACCACTTCCCTGACACAGTTGTCGATCCCCTCGCACACTTCACTGATACGGGTGGCAAGCATATACGCCGGCGTGGTGACCAGCTTGTTTTTCCTGTCCACAACAACACCGGTCACGGAGCAGTTCTGATGTTTCGCCCCGGTTTTTTCTATTTCGGCAGCGGTTCCGGCGTCGGAGCCGATGGTAACCAGAGGTGCATAGTCACTTCCCAGCGCCGCTGAAATAAGTGCCGGTGCGATACAGATAGCCCCGATCGGTTTTCCGGCAGCAAGCATCTCCTTAAGCAGGCGGACAACATCCGGGTTTACGGTTGCGGCTGCACCCTTCACGGCAAAATCGCACAGGTTTTTTGCGGCACCGAAGCCGCCCGGGAAAATGACGGCATCTATATCTGCGGCGGAAACATCCCGAATGTCGCGAATGTTGCCACGGGCGATACGGGCCGATTCCATGAGAATGTTCCGCGTTTCGCCACTCGCCTGTTTGGTCAGATGATCCGTGACCGCAAAATCCACCGAGGGAGCCATACAAACCGCTTCGCACCCCTGCCGGTCGATAGCCAGCAGAGCACACACCGCTTCGTGAATCTCACTGCCGTCAAATACGCCGCACCCCGATAATACTACCCCGATCTTTTTCATGTTCATTCCTCCTGTTATTGGTTTGAGAAGGGAGCCTGCTACGGCGCAATTGTGCCACAACTCCGGCAGAAGGCAAGCAGGAAGATGAGCTACCAGACGTACAGCGGGATCAGGACGGCAGCCATAACGCAGATGGAGGGGATAATCAGGCGGTGGTAGACTTTGGCAATATCTGCGTGGAAGTACTCGCAGGTCAGCACGTAACAGAGATGAACAGGAGAGAGCATCACACCGGCAAAACCTGCGCCGAACGCCAGGGCAACCAGCGCAGGAGACGGAGCGGTAGCTCCCATCAGCGGGAGCAGAAGCGGAAAGGTTATGCCGATGTAGCCGACGGTCAGTCCGGTCATGATCCCGGCGATGAATGGTATGAGGAACAGCAGCAGATACACCGGCATACGGGAGACGGCAAAAAAGGTGGAGATTCCCGCCAGGGCGCCGGTGGCACGCAGCACCTCCTGAAAAATCATGATGCCGATGACCAGAAAGAGCGCCCTGCCTGAAACACTTTCCCGCAGATTTCTTATGATCATGCCCGGCGTATAGCGGTGGAAAATGTACAGGGTCACAACCGCCCCCCCCAGTGACAGGGCGGCATTGACCCGAAATACCACCACCAGCAGGAGCGCCAGTACTATCGGGGAGATCATGGCAAGAAAGACGGTGAATTCCTGCCGGCGTCCGGCGGGAGACGGCGCGGTTTCACCCCTGCCGATACCCCGGAAGCAGAACAGCGCGCCCCAGCCGACAACTGACAGGGCAAACGGAAGGTTGGCGATGAACAGGGTCTGGGTGGAGAGCCCGGTAATGCCGGCCGCCAGGATTACGCCGGGGTAGAGCGGTGAAACGTACTCCCAGATATGGCGATACCAGTAGTTTATCAGCGCCTTCTGCTCCGCCGGGACGCCGCTGTCTCCGGCGGCTTCATCCACCATGGGGGCAGAAAAAACCGCACCGCCGGGGGAGGGGAGCATACCGATCATGGCCGGCAGGGCGCCCATGACAACGCGCCGGTCCGGCACAGCGGCGGAAAGCGAACTGACCATGCGCTTGAGCATTCCGGTAGTACGCAGGATATTCTCCATAACCATGGTCAGGGTCAGGGTAAGGGTCATTTCGAGGGATTTGGGGGCGAAAACGCCAACCGCCGCCGCCTTGAGGAAGACGAGCGGCGGCGTAAGATACAAAACTCCCAGCAGTACGGCACCGATCGGCATAACCGCCGACATGGACACCTTGCGGCGCAGAAGAATGACAATCAGCGCCAGGACTGCGGCTGTTTTAAACAGGTCGGTCATGAAGGTCAGGGAGTCTCGGCTTTGCGATTGAGTGAGTTGAATACCATGTCGAGAACACTTTTCTGGCGCGCCTCGAATTTATTCAGCACGGCCAGGCAGGTGCCCATGGGGCAGACGTCGTGCAGGAAATCAGCGTCCCTTCCGGAGAGGATAACGATCCGGTTTTTATCCATGCCGGCATCCACCGCAAACTTGAGCAGCTTGAGGCCGTCCATGGCCGGCATTTCAAGGTCAATCAGCATCAGATCATAACCACCGGTCTTGATAACACGGAGCGCCGACATCGGGTTGTTGCAGATTTCCACACGCAGCAGCGGGAATCCTTCCGCAATATACGCCGAAAGGAACCGGGTAAAGGCAGGATCATCGTCAATTAAGAGTATTCGTCCCATGGTGGTTACTATAGCTGATTCAGCGGTTCGGGGAAATAAAAATGATGCACGGAGCCGATGGCAAGCCAACGAAAGAGAGGGCTTTGAAATTGAATTGAGTACTATTGGATAGTACGGGTAGCGCTTCGAAGGATCGGGTACGGCACCTCCATACCGATCTCGCGGGCCCGGCGCACGTTGATTACCAGTTCGATCTGGTGGGGGGGTACCAGAGGGAGAAACTCGGTTTTTGCCCCCTCAAGAATCCGGGCCGCCATTTCAGCCGCCAGGTGCCCCTGCTCCTGCGGGTTAATCTCAAGCGAGACGATCGCCCCCTTTTCAGCAGCACCCGGCATGGTAGAGGCGATGGGAACTTTCCGGGCTTTTGCCCGGGCAATGATCTGATCAAACTGCTGACCAAGGATCCCTCCCTCGGTGACAATCACCCCGTCGCACTTGTCAAGCAACCGGTTCAACTCCGGGTCGAGGGTCGCCGCTGAAGTAACGCATCCTTCCACGATGGCAATGCCGAGCTTCCCGGCATATTTTTTTACATCGTCAAACTGCTGCTGCGAACCGAATTCACGCGGCGAGTACAGCACCCCGATCCGCTGGGCAGGGTGTATGCCCAGCAGCGTTTTGAGCAGGGTTGCCATTGATACCCGTGAACTGACGCCGCAGACCCCTTTGGGCGCCTGATCCGAAACGAACACATCCACTGAAACAACCGGGATTCCAATTGATTCCCGCACTGCAGTCAACGCGGCCGGAGCGCCGTAAGTAACGATCAGGTCAGGACGGGAGCTGTTTAGTTTGCGGACTGCGGCGATCCAGGAAAGCGGATCAGGGTTGGGTGTCAACAGGACAATTTCCGTGGCAGGGGCGGCATACCCGCGACCGGCAATCGCCTTGAGAAAAGCTTGATGCGCCTCACGGTAACGGGGTTGATCGCTGCTCATTATGGCGGCGATGGTAGTGGCAAACGAGTGGGAGGGAACCATCACCGGTGCGGTGATGCTGATGAGCAGAACTACTATGAACAGGTAACGCTTCATGGCGTTCTTTACCTACTGCCCGGCGAAGCAAATGACCTTGCCGCAGTACGACGAAGTGATAGGGAGGAATATCCGTTACGTTATGCACGCAGGGGGGATTTTGCACTATTCGTGCCGTGGAATCAGAACAGGTATGGAGAGCGGTTACTGAAGAAATTACGTTGACGTAAAATAAATACTGAAAGCAGCAGGATAGCGATAATTACAGTGATGTTACTGGTCAGCAGACCGGACGGATCAACCTTCTCGCCAACCACATTCTCCAGTTCTTTAGTGGTTATTACCAGTAGGTTTGTCAGTGTATTCACCAGTTCGAAAGTGTTGTAACCGAGCAGCAGATACCACGTCAGGCGTTGCCGTTTCATGAGCCCCAGAACCAGGTAGAGACAAATCAGGCTGTCGACAAACACCAGCACACCGGCTGTTCTGCCAAGATAGATACTGCCGAGAAAGGGGATCGGCTTGCCGAAGCTGGAAACCGTCAGCAGAAAAAAGAACAGGTACAGCCCGCCAAGCAGGGTCATCCCCGGTGGCCGCCGCAGTTCCTGCCCGTTGTCAATATCGCTGTTTTCCATGCGCTACCCGCAGTGAGGCGGCACAGCCGCACCAGGGTGCGGAGGCGTCGCCTCATGAATGTTGCTGAAACTGCCGACGTTCAGATTACTCCCCCGACTTGCGGGGCTTGCGCATATCGCTGATGGCAACGCAGACAAAGATCACCAGCAGGATAAATCCGCAAAAAATCCAGTCTGCCATACTGAAACCGAACATGGTCAACTCCTCTTGAACGCTTCTGCCGCTTCGGCCATCAGACCGGCTTCCTGATAGCAGGTTCCGAGCAGATAGTATACCTCATTCAGCGGAAACTGCGCGGCGAAGACCGGATCAGCCAGAACATCCGTTATGATCGCCGCAGCATCGTCACTGAAGCCGTTGCCATGCTGCTCCACGGCGACCGAGAGTGCCGTAAGATAGTCCAGCGGGGGGACCATGGGCAGCTTACCGGCCAGTATCCCGGCAATGCGCGCTTCGACCCGGGCCCGCTCCCCCGGTTCCAGAAGAGGAATCAGCCCGCTCCAGATTTCCGCCGCCTGCTGATAGCGCCCCAGCACGTACAGGGTTTCGCCGTATTCATACCCGGCAGTGCGGTCGTCCGGATCAAGGGCCAGGGCCATTTTTAGATGCTTTTCCGCACTGTACCAACTGTTCACCGCATCCTGCAAGCTGGACAGGCGGGAACCCTTGTCAACATATCCCCTGCCGATTTCCAGTTGGAGGCCGGCATTGTCCGGATCCAGTAGCGCCATGATCTTGAGAAAATTGATCTTGCGGTCAATGTAGGGGGTATCGACTTCACGGGCTTCCAGCATGATGATCTGCCCCCCCAACTCGGAAATGATGTGGGGGTAGGCATCTTTCAGAACAGCGGCGTACCAGGCGGCACCGGCACACTCCGGGTTGAGCCGCAGGGCCTGATAGATGCCCCGCCCGACCATGTCGTAATCCGGTCTGCCGGCTCCGTCGAGAGCAGTATGATCCTCGTCCAGCAGCGGCACCGGGGGGTTGTTCTGCCACAGGATTGCAACCCGGCCATCCCTGCCGCTCAGCAGGTAATCGTCCGGGGGGATAACATAGGTTATGCCGGCCAATGGGGTCGGCGGCAACGGTTTCTGACTCATCGTTTATCTTCCTCTCTTCCGGGAAAGGTGTTGATGTCGGCGGGAGCGCCGATCATCCGGTAAATCTGTACCTCATCCCACGGCGTATCCATAATGCCATCATGAATCGCCCAGCTTCTTCCGCTCACCGTGCGCTCTCTTCCGGGCATCCTGAAAGGGGTTGACCCGTCCATCCGGGCACAATACCGCCCTCCTGGCTGGAACTCCCGGTCGATCTCCATCATCAGCCGTTTGCCGCGCAGATAATCGAACCCGTATTTTTCATAGCGGATGGCGTTATCGTAGGTCAGCGGCTCCGCAACGATCATCTGAAGACCGAGCGCATCGACAAAACGCTCCAGCAGCGGGAAGAATGTGATGAACAGCTGCAGCCCGTGGTGCGTCTGGTTGGGGAACAATCCCGCCCGCATGGCGCGCAGCTCTTCCGGGATATTTCGGCCATGGGATGCAAACCAGTTGTTTTTCCCCTGTTCATCCACATCAACCGCATACCGGGGAGCGGCCGGATCCCGGACGATACAGAAACTGAGCTCCATCTGGTGGTACTGGGTATCTGACAGTTCCAGGAAGAAAACCACTACACCGCCGCCCGGCTTGGAACGGGCCTCAATCCGCATCAGCGGCAGCCCTTCCGGGGCGATGATGGTGACCAGCCGCTCTCCGGCCGCATTGCAGAGCGAACCGCCGGTCAGGCTGAGCACATCGCGCAGGCGCTGCGGCAGCAATCGCGAGTAGATCTGCTCCTTCTCCGCCTCGTCCAGCCGGTTGATGGCCAGGATGGATGAAAGCGGCTGCCCCGAGGCATCGAGCAGTTGGCTGTTATGTGGAAGGATTGCCATGGCTTCCCAGTATTCCAGGAAAAACGGTTTTTTTGATGCGGCCAATACTTTTTTCCACCGCCGTCAGTGCCAGTCCCCGTTCCCCTTCATCCGCCCAGTGCAGAGCGTCCAGCAGCACACGATTCGGATAGCCCTGCCCCTCGATTTTTTCAACGAATGCAGGGGGAAGCCGGGGGTTCAGTTCGATATTGTTCATGATTGCCCACGCCAGCGTCCAGGCCCGGGCGGTGTTCATAAGATCGTAGCCGCCTCCCCCCAGTGCCACCCACGGAATATCGAGATGCTTTATCTTTGATAGCATATCACAGTAGGCGTGGGTGGTAATCTCCAGGTTGGTAAGCGGGTCGGTGCGGAAGGTGTCGGCACCGATCTGAGTGATGATTATATCCGGCTTGAACGCGGTGATCAGCGGGAGGGCAACCTCGTCAAACGCCTTCATGTAGATGGCATCATCCGTGTGGGCAAGCAGCGGCACATTGACGGAATAGCCTTTGCCGCGCCCTTCGCCGATCTCGTTTTCAAAGCCGGTGCCGGGGTAAAAATAGATGCCGCTTTCATGGATGGAGATCGTCAGCACCTGATCGGTATCGTAAAACGCTTCCTGAACACCGTCGCCATGGTGGGCGTCAATATCCAGATACAGCACACGCCGTCCCCGGGCAACCAGCCAGTTGATGGCGATCACCGCATCATTCAGGTAGGAGAAGCCGGATGCTTTGGCGCGGTGGGCATGGTGCCACCCCCCGGTCAGGTTGAAGGCGATATGGAAACCTTCCTCTTCCACCAGCCGGACCGCTTCAAACGTTGCCCCCACTCCCAGCGCCGCACAATCGTACAGCCCCTTGAACACCGGACAATCCGCATCCCCCAGACCGAACCTGAAATCGGCACGCGGCTCCTCGGAAACACTGAATTCCTTGAGTCGGGCGATATACGCCTTATCATGGAACGTCAGCAGCAATTCGTCGTCAATCGCCCGGCAGCCGCGAATCTGCATGTTCGGCAATTCCAGCAGCCCGTAGGCTTCAAGCAGATCGTAGGCCATGCGGTTACGCTGCAGCTTGAACGGGTGATTGTCACCGTAGTTGAAATTGCCGAAAAGGGGGGAATATATGAGAGCGGTACGGCACGGTTTCATCAGTGGGCCTCGCGGCGGATTGGACAGCGTACATCTGGCCGCAGAGTAGCCGAAGCGGGATATGCGGTCAAATTATTTGTTGGAGTGAAACGCAGCTAACAAAAATATATGACATCATCTTTTCGTTAGCGTTATAGTAACGAAAAGTTTTTTCTTTTGGAGGGATTCTGAACGAAGGGACTGAACCACTGAAGTAGCTCACTTGCGCAACGTACCGACTTTTCATGCAAAGACGTTAAAGAACAAATGGCCTACAGAATTAACTGTAAGCCATTTTGTTTTTTTGGTGGAGCTGAAGAGGATCGAACTCTCGACCTACGCATTGCGAACGCGTCGCTCTCCCAGCTGAGCTACAGCCCCGGGGAATAATCGGTTTCTGCCAGCGGCAATGTTATGGTGAACATGGCCCCCTGCTTGGTGTTATGCGCTTCCAGCGAGCCACGGTGGTTCATTATGATACGGTTGGCAATGGCCAGCCCGAGACCGGTGCCGTGGTGTTTGGTTGTGAAAAAAGGGTTGAAAATCTGCGGCAGCATCTCTTTCGGAATGCCACCCCCCGTGTCCCTGACTGTAGCGATAACCGTTTTTTTGTCAAGCGCTGTTTTTTCAAGGGCCAGGAACAGCGAGCCCCCTTCCGGCATGGCATCGCAGGCGTTCAGAATCAGGTTAAGAAAAACCTGCTTCAGCTGGTGCGCATCCCCCAAAACATTCCAGGGGAGGGAATCGCTGGCAAACGACACCGTAATACCACTGTCCTCAAAGGTGGCTGCGCAGCTTGCGAGACAGTCCTGAATAATTTCATCCAGGTCACAGTAATTGAAGCAGATGGTCGGCTTGCGTGAAAACGCCAGAATTTCGGAAAGCATTTTTTCCAGCCGGCTTACCTCTGAGACGATCATCTCGGCATAGCGGTGTTCCCGTGTCGCGAGCGGCAAGGACTTGAGCAGACGACCGGCAAAGCCTCCAATGGTGATAAGCGGATTTTTCAGTTCGTGGGCCAGGTTGGCCGCCATCTCGCCTATTGCAGCCAGGCGCTCGCCATGGAGCAGACGTTCCCGGGCATCTTTCAGACTCAGATGGGCTTCTTCAATACGATTATAGAGCATGGGATTCTCAATGGCCATGCCTGCCTGATTGGCATACAGCTGCAGAAAACGAAGATTATCATTTGAAATTTTGCACGCGGATTCCGGATTACCCACCACGATCATGCCGATGGTTTTTTCACGGGCTATAAGGGGTACCGCCGCGAATGCGCCACCGCACAGCGGTTTGATGAAACGGCAGGCCTCACACTGGCGACAGAGGATGTCATCGGAGCGGCAGAGGGTCCGCTCGGTGACAATTTTATTAATAAGCGGACAGACCCCATCTATCTCAATGCGGGTCAGGCGTACCTGTTGGCAGTATTCATCAGAGCGTTGACGGAGGATTGTTTCATCACTTATCTCCCAGCGGCTCCCGAGGGCATCCTGACCACTGACAATCTGCAGACCATCCGACTGTTGACGAGTGACGGCCAGCATACCTTGGAGTACGTTGGTTTTTTCGTTGCGGAGAAACAGAATGGCACGTTCAAAAAGATTTGATGACGGCGTGGTGATGGCGGTAAGGATGAGGTGAGTCAGCTTCTTGACACGTAGTGTGGAAAGCATTGTGTTGCTGAACTGGTACAGCAGCGTCAGCTCGAGAAGCTGGCGGTCGGCTACGGAAGACTGTCGTGAATCGCTAATATTCATGGCTGACCCTGAATTCCGCACCATATTGGTGAAAATAACTATATGCGGCGTTCCCTTTCTTCAGCAGCCATCTTGCAGTCGATACACTGGGTTGTCACCGGCCGTGCCCTGAGACGGGCCTCACCAATTTCCTCCCCGCAATCGTCGCAGATGCCAAACTCTTTTGCATCTATCCGGGTGAGGGCATCTTTGATTTTATTGATCAATTTCCGCTCCCGGTCTCTGATGCGCAGCTCAAAGTTGCGATCGGATTCCTGCGTGGCACGGTCCGTTGGGTCTGGAAAATTCAGGGCATCGGTCGTCATCTCCGTTACCGTTTTGCCCGCCTCACCCTGCAACGCTTTCATTTCTTCGTTGAGTATATTTCTAAAATAATCCAGTTTTTCCTGTTCCATAGCAGACTCCTGATTTATATAAACTGTGGGATTTTAGTGAGAATGTCACTACAAGTCCAGAAAAAAAACCATAATACTAAACTACTAACGGTTTGGTTCATTTTACAAAACTATTACATTCACTGAGCCAACACCTTGCTATGATACGGAAAATTTAAAGCATGACGGAGGAACTATGGTGCAACCGCTGACCATTGGAGTACATACAGCCCGTTTTCCGCTGATTCAGGGGGGGATGGGAGTGCGGATATCGGCAGGACTTCTCGCCGGTCACGTTGCCAAAAACGGCGGGGTCGGGTTGGTTGCGGCAGCCGGCATAGCCCTGAACAGCGGTCTCTATAACGGCAAGAATTTTTTTCAGGCTGAAACTGAGGCGTTTAAAGCTGAACTGCGCAAGGCCTACGAAATTGCTCCGGACGGGATTATTGGCGTTAACGTCATGGTGGCACTTTCCGATTTTGAACCGCTCGTTAAAGCGGCCATTGAGGGGGGCGCCAAGGTGATCGTCTGCGGAGCCGGCCTCCCCATGGGACTGCCGGAACTGACAGCGGACCATCCTGAAGTGGCGCTTGTTCCGATTGTCTCCTCACTTCGAGCTGCCCAGCTCATCGCACGCAAATGGCTGAAAAGCTATCACCGCCTGCCGGATGCGGTTGTGGTGGAAGATCCCGATACGGCCGGCGGACATCTGGGCGAAAAAATAGAAAACATTGGTACCGGCGACTATCATCATTACGCCACGGTGCGTGAAATAAAGGCCTTTTTCCGTGACGAGTGCGGAGTCGCGGTGCCGGTAATTGCGGCAGGCGGCGTTTGGGATCGTGCCGATCTGGAGCATGCTCTGGCGGAGGGGGCTGACGGAGTTCAGATGGCCAGCCGTTTTGTCTGTACGGAGGAGTGTGACGCCAGCGACGAGTTCAAACAGCGCTACATAGATTGTAAAAAAGAGGACATCGGCCTGATCATGAGTCCTGCCGGACTGCCGGGACGGGCTATTTTAAGTAATCGGGATAACATTCGCCAATACGATCTTGACCACCACACCACCTGTAGAATGGGCTGCCTGAAAAAGTGTTCCTACAAGGAATCGGGTGAGCGCTTCTGTATCGTCACCGCCCTGGATCGTGCCCAGCGCGGAGAGGTTGACACCGGCCTTGTGTTCTGCGGAACCAATGCCTGGAAAGCGGAGAAAATCACGACCGTCCAGGCCATATTTGAAGAGCTTTTCGGTAACGGACCAGCCAAGTAGTGCCGCACGACCGTATAAGGTCCCGGGCGACAGAGATTATTTGACCTGTTCCCCTCATTTTCTGCTTGACTTGTCAAGTCCATGTATCTATATTCCAAAACTCTTTAAAAATCAGAAGCGGATGGAGATGGCATATGTACGCAGTAATCAAAACAGGTGGCAAGCAGTACAAAGTTTCTGAAGGCGAATTTCTCAAGGTTGAAAAACTTGAGGGCGAAATCGGCGACAGCATAGAATTCGCTGAAATCCTTATGGTGGGTGGAGAAAATACCGTTGTTGGTACGCCGCTCGTCGCAGGGGCTTCCGTTACGGCTAAAATTGCAGTACAGGGCAAAGGCAAAAAAGTCCTCGTATTCAAATCCAAGCGCCGTAAAGATTCGCGTAAACTTCGCGGTCACCGTCAGCACCTGACCGTGCTCAAGATCGAAAAGATCACTGCATAATCAAATCCGCATAAATATTTTTCCCAGGAGATACGGAAATGGCACATAAGAAAGCTGGTGGTAGTTCTAGAAACGGTAGAGATTCCGGTGGACAGCGTCTCGGCTGCAAGAAATTCGGCGGTGAAAGCGTTAAGGCGGGCAACATCATTTATCGTCAGCGCGGCACCCAGATTCATCCGGGCAACAACGTAGGTTGCGGCAAGGATTATACTCTTTTTGCCCTGATCGAAGGTGTTGTTGCTTTCGAACGCCTCGGCAAAGATCGCAAAAAGGTTTCGGTATACCCGAACTAACGTACTGCCCGATATACCAATAATTATAAAGGCCAGGAGGATTATCCTCCCGGCCTTTTTTTATGCCTATCACCTGCTGCCCGCGTCAATCACGGCGATGTCGTGAATACCCGCCATGCGGTTTTCTGCCGTTCCTGAACTCCCACGGCGGGCGCGGGTTTGACTCTCGCCACAGTCCGGCGCGGAGGGAGCGGGCACGGGCTTCACTGCCGATATACTCCGACGCATACGGCCCATGCAGATACTGGCGGTAGGCCCACGCCATCCCCTCCTCCACCATCTCGCGGTTTATGTCCCTGCCGGAGTACCGAATGATAGCCACAGACCGCTTGTATTGATCAATCGCCATAACTTCAATCGTAACCGGGCGCCCCATTATTTTGCCCATCAGCGCTTTCTTTGCCACGTCGCCATACGGCTGCCCCGCCTTGTTGCGCTTCTGTGTCTCAGGAGCATCAATGCCGTACAGCCTCACCTTGATACGGCTCTTTTCGCGTGTCGTCAGCAGCACCGTATCGCCGTCGTAGACCGCCCGCACCATCCCTTCCACTGTCCTTCCGGCCCGGGCGATACCGAGCGGCAGCAGGAACAGAGCTATCAGCGCGAGAGCCTGTATCCGTATCACCGACATCAGGAATCCCATTCAGATCAGCTCCGCCGCATAATTGAACTCGGTGGTACCGGGGAGTTCCCGGCTTGATTTGAACGCCGCCAAGATTTCACCCCACCGTTCACGCGGCTCTTCACTCAGGTCGATGACAAATGAAACACACCCCTTCTGCGATAATTCACCATGGCGGGCCGTCAAAGAAAACGGCAGCGAAGAGCTGATCGTCTGCAGACCGTCATGACTTGTAACGCGATACGTCTCCCCCCGGTCGGAGCGAAGCGGCGTATTGGCATGAACATCCTTGATGCGGATCTTGGTGGTCATGACCGGCAGCGGTGAATACACCATCATACGCCGCTCAACATCAACCCCTGCCGCCAGCAGATCAGCAAGATTCCCGCTGTCGTCTTCCAGATAGAGCGTCGCCGCTTCGGCGCCAAGCTCTTTCCAGGCGGACAGCGCCTGGCTGTTGAGAGAAAAACAGCGGTGCCAGGTGGAAATATGCAGTTCCTGAAGACCGCGTAAAAGCTCGAAATGAGACAGGTTCGCCGCCTCGAACCGGCGGAAACCGACCCGGTACAGTGTGCGGAGTGTGTCGCGGTACAGCGGCACATCGCGATCGAAAAGCATGAAGGGCAGCTGCCACACAACCCGCTCTTCCAGACCACGCATACGGGGAAGGGCGGTCGGAATCTGGTGGATTGCCGCTTTTGTCAGCGGCAGCAGCACGGTATCGGCGCCGTTCTGGAGCGGGAAACGCCACTCCTTCGGGTCTGCCACGACCACGGTCAAGGTTTCGCGCACCCCACCCCGTCGCGTGCCCCCCTGTACAAGCTCCAATTCCCGTGCTGCCCCCTTGCGCGCCGACGCGATCTCGTCACGGAAAACCGCCGACGAAACCTCGCGCAGCTGCGCGTAGAAACGGCGGCGCAGATCCTTGAACAGGGACATGGGGATCAGCACTGCCGGGAAATCAGGTGCCTCCAGCGACTCAAGCTTGAATGGCGTATCGCCGCATTTGGAAAACTGGCCGAACAGCACCGCCTGCATATCGCCGCTGCGTGCCGGCTCAAGCGGACCAAGCAGGAAACTGAACTCATGGTGATAGCCCGCTACCGCAGCGGAGATTCGCAGCTGTTCATCCTTCAAGCCGACAACCAGTTTGCAGGGAAGTTTTTCCTCCCCCTGCCCGCCATCAAGCCTGCGCTGGCAGGCGCTGTCACTCAGGGTGTACGCTTCCCGCGACGACACCTTGTAAATGGAATCACCAACCGTAAAATTGAACGGGGACTCGACCTCCACCAAGCTGCCGGCCGGAGCCTCCATGCACTTCTTCCGGTTGACCACCATCTCGCGCAGCGTCCAGGCCTGACCGGCCATGTCGCTTTTCGGCTGTGCCCGCAAACGGTCGCCGACGTACAGGGGATCACGCGTTTCAAAGGACAGATTTTTCCCCCGGACCGCTTTGATCTGGCCGACAAAACGCCCGGTACCCCCCTTTTGCCAGGGATTGGCGATGTCGTCCGGCTGCTGTGATCCCAGGAAACCTTTGGTCGGGGTGCGGCCGAAGGAATATTTCAGAATCCCCTTGGCAGCTGTCAGCGCCTCCTTGTGGGATTTTTCCGGCGCATCAAGCACCGTGCGGTAGGCCTCAACGACAGATGCGACATATTCGGCGGACTTCATCCGCCCCTCGATCTTGAGGGACTTCACCCCGGCCTTGACAAGATCAGGAATTAGATCAATCGCCGACAGATCGCTGGTGGAGAAGTAGTGCCCCTCCTTGCCACGGTGGTTGTACAGACGCCGACAGGGTTGAGCGCACCGGCCGCGATTGCCGCTGTGCCCCCCCAGCAGGGAGGAGAAAAAACATTGTCCGGAAATTGAAAAGCAGAGGGCGCCGTGGACGAAGCATTCTATTTCAACCGGTGTGGACGCGGCGATGGCAGCAATTTCGTCCACCGCCAGCTCGCGTGCCAGCACGGCCCGCTGAAAACCGAGCTCCTCCAGCATCCTGACGCCCGGAGTATTGTGTATCGTCATCTGGGTGGAGGCGTGCAGCGGAATGGACGGGAAGTGATTACGGATTAACCGCGCCACCGCCAGATCCTGGAGTATCACGCCATCGACCCGCATTGCTGCCAGAGCGGCCAGCGTATCAACCAGCTGCGGCAGTTCCTTTTCCTTCACCAAGGTGTTGAGCGTGATATAAATCCGCCGGTTCTGGCCATGAGCATAGGCCAGCATCCGTTCCATCTGAGCCAGGGAGAAATTTTTGGCACGGGCACGGGCGGAGAAATCCTGAAGGCCGGCATACACCGCATCTGCTCCTTTTTCAAGAGCTGCAAAAAAGGATTCCAGCGATCCGGCCGGGGCAAGAAGTTCGGGTTTTGTGTGTGGTTTCATAGGTCACAATCTAACACAGAGGGGGTGAGACGCGGAGATAATTCTAACGGCGGTGAGGTTTAACCCTCGAAGTACAGACGCCCCGTTACCGGGGCGCCTGCATAAAAGTTTCTGATTCGAAATCTCTGTGTTGAACGCTATTTTTCCAACAGCACCCGCAGCATCCGGCGGAGCGGTTCGGCGGCTCCCCACAGCAGCTGATCGCCACAGGTGAAGGCCGACAGGTACTGCGGCCCCATTTTCATTTTGCGGACCCGGCCGATGGGAACCGTCAAAGTCCCGGAAACCGCAGCAGGAGTGAGCCCCGATAGGGAATCAGCCTTGTTGTTGGGGATCAGCTTGACCCACTGGTTGTCGTTTTTGATCAGGCTTTCAATCTCGGCGATCGGCAGATCCTTGTTCAGCTTGATCGTCAGCGCCTGGCTGTGGCAGCGCATGGCGCCGACCCGGACGCAGATGCCGTCAACCGGGATCGGGGTCGTTGTGCCGAGGATCTTGTTGGTTTCAGCAAACCCTTTCCACTCTTCACGGCTCTGGCCGTCCTCAACCTCGCGGTCGATCCAGGGGAGCACGTTCCCGGCCAGCGGGAAGCCAAACTCCTTGGTCGGCATGGAACCGTCGCGCAGGGTGGCGGTCACTTTCCGGTCAATTTCCAGGATTGCCGAACCCGGGTTTTTCAGCTCTTCAGCCACCACGCCGTTCAGAACACCCATCTGGCTGAGCAGTTCGCGCATATTGGGTGCACCGGCGCCACTGGCCGCCTGGTAGGTCATGGAGCTGATCCACTCCACCACGCCGGCACGGAACAGTCCGCCCAACGCCATCAGCATCAGGCTGACGGTGCAGTTACCGCCGATAAAATCCTTCTCCCCCCTGGCCAGCGCTGCGTCAATCACCCCCCGGTTGACCGGGTCAAGAATGATAACGGCATTGGACTCCA
This sequence comes from uncultured Geobacteraceae bacterium, assembly GCA_903852495.1. Classification (GTDB taxonomy): domain Bacteria; phylum Desulfobacterota; class Desulfuromonadia; order Geobacterales; family Pseudopelobacteraceae; genus JACRCG01. The sequence goes on from CAINRC010000127.1 coordinate 21,973, forward strand.
TCCGCAGGGTGCTGGCGGCATCAATCCAGTAGCCGTTCCACCCCTGCTTGCGCAGCTCCGGGTGAACAGCCTTGGTGTAATCTCCCCCCTGACAGGTGAGGATCACATCCAGCTTTTTAAGCTCGGCGATGTCCGAAGCATCCTTCAGAGTGCCTGCGTTCATGGGTGCCGGTTGTCCGACCTGGGACGTTGTGAAAAATACCGGTTCAAAGCCCAGTGAAAAATCGTTTTCTTCCTGCATCCGCTGCATAAGCACCGAACCAACCATACCGCGCCATCCGACGATTCCAACTTTCATGTGTGTATTCCTTTTCTCGAATAAAGTAATTTTTGAGGCCTACAGGTTTGCGATAATCGCCGCACCCATTTCCTTTGTGTTCACCAGTTTTTCGCCATCCTTTTTCTGATAGATATCCGCCGTGCGGTACCCCTGATCAAGAACCTTCGCCACGGCGTTGTCAATGGCATCCGCCGCATCCTGCATAGCGCAGGAAAATTTCAGCATCATGGCCGTCGAGAGGATCTGGGCAATCGGGTTGGCAATACCCTGGCCGGCGATATCCGGTGCCGAACCGCCCGAGGGTTCGTACATACCAAAGGTGCCCTCTGCCAGCGAAGCGGAGGGGAGCATCCCCAGCGAACCGGTCAGCATGGCGGCTTCATCGGACAGAATGTCGCCGAACATATTTTCGCACAGAATCACATCGAACTGCTTCGGCCACTTGACCAGCTGCATGGCGGCATTGTCGACATACATGTGGGTCAGCTCAACATCCGGATATTCCTTTGCTATGCCGATAACGATCTCGCGCCAGAGCACCGACGTTGACAGCACGTTGGCCTTGTCGATGGAGCAGACCTTGCGCCCCCGTTTTCTGGCCGCCAGAAAGGCAACATGGGTGATCCGCTCAATTTCCGGAACGCTGTAGCGCATGGTGTCAACACCGACGCGGTCACGGCCGACCCCGTCAATACCTTTCGGCTGGGAAAAATAAATCCCCCCGGTCAGTTCACGGATGACGAGGATATTAAAGCCGCCGCCGATGACCTCTTCCTTCAGCGAAGAAGCGCCGGTCAGGGAGGGGAAGATGATAGCGGGACGCAGGTTTGCGTACAGGCCGAAAATCTTGCGGAGCGGCAGCAGCGCCCCCCGCTCCGGCTGCTCGTCCGGCGGCAGCGTTTCCCATTTCGGTCCGCCGACAGAGCCGAACAGAATAGCATCGGATGCCTTACAAATATCAACCGTACTTTGCGGAAGTGCTTTCCCTTCATTATCAATACCGGCTCCCCCCACATTGGCAGGGGTACGCGTAAAGGTTACATCAAACTTCTTTTCCACCGCGTTAAGGACGTTAAGCGCTTCCGCCATAACCTCCGGTCCGATGCCATCACCAGCCAGAACAGCAATTTTAAACGTTTTTCCCATAATTCCCCCATAGGTTCACTTCTGTTTAGAGCCGGGTGATAATAATTTTCACCGCCCTGTTTTGTCAAACTAAAAGCACAGGCAACCGTGCATCAGTCAGGCATACTTTCCCGCATGGTAGGAGCTCCTGACGTAGGGACCGCTTTCCACGTGACTGAAGCCGAGCTCCAGCGCAGCAAGGCGCAGCGATTCAAACAGCTCCGGAGGAACGTACTCCTGCACCGGGAAATGCCGGCGACTGGGGGCCAGATACTGCCCGATACTGAGATAGGCGCACCCTGCGCCCCGCAGATCGTGCAACACCTGCAGCACCTCATCCGGGTTCTCCCCCATCCCGAGCATGATCCCGGACTTGGTGCGGATGTCCGGGGCCAGTTCGCCGCACGACCGGAGAACGTCCAGGGAACGACGGTAATCGGCACCGCTGCGGATCTCGTACAGACGCGGCACCGTCTCAACGTTATGAGCGATGATATCCGGGCACGAGGCGGCGACCGCTGACAGACTCGATTGCTGTCCCTGGAAATCCGGGATCAGCAGTTCGATCCTGGTGAGCGGCGAGGCCGTGCGTATGGCGGCCACCGTGGCGGCGTAGAGCGCAGCACCGCCATCGGCCAGATCATCACGGGTCGGGCTGGTGATGACCACGTGGGCGAGCTTCAGGCGGCGGGCCGCCTCGGCAACCCGTCCCGGTTCGTCACTATCCACCGGCAGCGGCACCGTTTTCTCCACGTTGCAGAAGCTGCACAGACGCGTGCAGTTTTTCCCCAGGATCAGAAAGGTAGCCTGGCCACAGGAAAAACACTCGGAAATATTCGGGCAGAGCGCCTGCTGGCAGACCGTATTCAGCCGCAACTCTCCCAGCAGCTGGCGCATCTCGTTCTGATCACCCGGATTGACCTTTTTCCGCAGCCACTCCGGTTTACGCTGAATATTCACTCACCCGCCCCTTCCAGATTCCAGAGATCCGCAGAATACTTGTCTGCGAGCAATTTTTTCATATCCGCCAGTTCCCGTTCCGACAGGGAATCATTCACCAACGCCGCACCGAAATGAGCGCTGAACGCGGTTGTAATGCCGTGATGCAGAGTGGCCGGGTCGACGACCACGCCGTACTCGGACAGACTTGCCGCACCCCCGGCGTGATCCGGGAGTCGGTCCCGCATGTACGACAGTCCGGTTACGGCACGGTTGTGCAGCGGGATCGAGCCGTGCTGAAATATAATTCCTTTGAGCCGGCGCTGGGCATTGCCCCCGATCTTGCGACCATTGGCAAGAATGTCGAAACTCTCCCTGCCGGCAAAACAGAACGCGGTACGCTCCCCCAGCACGGCCCCCTCCGGCGCGGCATCCGCCGCATACACCGCATCGAGCCCCACTGCCCGGTAGAAGGCCAGCAGGAAACCGGTCAGCACACGAAATGAGTCCTTGATGGAGGTGGCAGGAGGGATCTGCTCCGGCGAGCAGACCAGAGAGTAGGTCAGTTCATCGGCGTGGTAGATCACGCCGCCGCCGGTAACGCGCCGCACAACGGCAACGCCGTCGGCCCGGCAGCGTTCGAGATCAAGCACTTGATCCGCCTTTTGGAACCGCCCCAGGGACAGTGCCGGAGGCGACCAGCCGTACAGCCGCAGGATCGGCGGTGAGGAAACGGGATCGAATGAACGGAGCAGCGCCTCATCGATGGCCATATTCTCCGCTCCGGGGAGCGGCGGGGTCACGATGAGGCGCCAGGGGGGTGATACACTCTTCATAGTTTAGTCAATCTCGGGGCGGTGAGGTACGCACCTCACCACGCACAGCAGACATTCTGCTCCCGCGCCGCCTTGGTTTCATCCAGACGCGAAATCGGCATGGTCAACGGGGCATCGTGCAGCGCCTGCGGGTTGCTTTCTGCGGTCAGCGCCGCTTCAATCATGACTTCGATAAAGGCATCCATGACCGCTTTGCTTTCCGTTTCGGTCGGCTCGATCATGATGGCTTCCTTGACGATCATGGGGAAATACACCGTGGGGGGGTGATACCCCTTGTCGATCAGGAATTTGGCGATGTCGATGGCGTGAACGCCGTGGGCCAGCTGCTTTGATGCGGAAAAAACGCACTCGTGCATACAGGTCATATCATAGGGCAGGTCGTAGTACGGCTTGAGCTTTTCCTTGATGTAGTTGGCATTCAGCACCGCCTGCTCGGACACCTGAATCAGCCCTTCCCGGCCAAGCATGATCATGTAGGCGTAGGCCTTGACCATAACCCCGAAGTTGCCGAAGAAGTTGGCCGTCCGGCCGATGCTCCCCGGGTTGGTGACTTCCAGCTGGAAGGTGCCGTCACCGTCCATGACGATGCGCGGCTGGGGCAGAAACGGGATCAGCTCCTTCTTGACGCCGACCGGGCCGGAGCCGGGACCGCCGCCGCCATGGGGGGTGCCGAAGGTTTTGTGCAGATTGACATGAACCACGTCGAACCCGACGTCGCCCGGCTTGACTTTCCCCATGATGGCATTCAGGTTGGCGCCGTCATAATACATCAACGCATCATGGCTGTGGGCGATGTCACTGATTTCCTTGATGTGGGGGTTGAACAGGCCGAGGGTGTTGGGGCAGGTCATCATGACCGCCGCCACTTCATCGTTCATGGCTTTTTTGAAAAGTTCCAGATCCATGTCGCCATAAGGTGCGGTCGGCACGGTGATGATCTCATACCCGGCGATGGCTGCCGAGGCGGGGTTGGTGCCGTGAGACGAGTCAGGAACTACCACGTATTTCTTTTTGGCCCTGTTGCCCCGGGCTGCGTGGTAAGCCGCAATCAGCATGATGCCGGTCATCTCGCCATGGGCGCCGGCCAGCGGCTGGGTGGTAACCTCATCCATGCCGGTAATGTCCGCCAGCATCTTCCCCAGATCATGCAGCATCCCCAGAGTTCCCTGGCACAGTGCCACGCCCCCCGGCAGAAGCGCTGTCATGGGGTGGTAGGGTGCGAACAGGGCGGCGGAGTTTTCCAGCACTTTGGCGTTATATTTCATGGTGCAGGAACCGAGCGGGTAGAAGTTGGTATCCACCGAAAAATTGCGCCGGGAAAGATTGGTAAAATGGCGCACCAGATCAAGCTCGGAAACCTCAGCCAGGCCGGCACGTTCCTTACGAAGCAGGGTGGCGGGAAGAGCGGCGGCGGGCGGTACATCCGATGCCGGCAGTCTGACACCGCGCCGACCGGGGACGGATTGTTCATAAATCAGTTGCATAACGCCACCTCCAGCTCCTTAACGAACAGGTCGATTTCCTTCTTGGTCCGTTTTTCCGTCACCGTCACCACCAGACAGTTTTCCGCCCCTGCGTAGTAACTCCCCAGCGGCACGCCGGCGGCAATGCCCCGCGCCAGCAGCCCGGTGACCAGATCATCGGCTTTTTTCGGCAGGGACAGGGTGAATTCGTTGAATGTGGCAGCGGACTGCAGCACGGTTACCCCCGGAATCGCGGACAACTGCGCCTTGGCATACTCCGCCTTATCACGGTTGAGCTGCGCCAACTCCGCCAGCCCCTCTTTACCGACGGAGGAGAGGAAGATCAGCCCCCGCAGGGCGCAGAGCCCCTGGTTACTGCAGATATTGGAGGTGGCCTTGTGGCGTTTGATATGCTGCTCGCGAGCCTGCAGCGTCAGCACATAGCCACGCTTGCCGTTTCTGTCCACGGTTTCGCCGACGATACGACCCGGCATATTGCGGATAAAGCTTTTCTTGGCGGCGATAAAGCCGAAGGAGGGGCCGCCGAACGACAGCGGGTTGCCCAGACACTGGCCATCCCCCACGGCGATGTCGATACCGGTTTCGCCGGGTGACTTCAGTATGCCGAGTGCAATCGGATACACTGAACCGATCAGCAGCGCCCCGGCGCCATGAACCTGATCCGCCAGAGCCGTAAAATCCTCCACGGAGCCGAAGAAGTTGGGGTTCTGCACCAGCACCGCCGCAACGCTTTCGTCCAGCAGGGCAGTCAGTTCCGCCCGGTTGAGCAGACCATTCTGCGGCGCGATCTCCACCACCTCAACATCCAGATTGAACAGGTATGTTTTCAGTACCTGACGGGAAAATGGGCTGACACAGCCGTCTACAACGATCTTGTTCCGGCCGGTTACGCGCAGCGCCATCATGGCCGCCTCGGCACAGGCGGTACCGCCGTCGTAAAGCGACGCATTGGAAACATCCAGCCCGGTCAGACGGCAGATGGCGGTCTGATACTCGAACAGCGCCTGCAGTGTCCCCTGTGAACATTCAGGCTGATAGGGGGTATAGGCGGTGTAGAATTCGGCGCGGCCGGAAAGGTGATCCACGGCAGCCGGAATGATATGGTCATAAAAACCACCGCCGATGAAATTGATCATCCCCTGACGGTTTTCTCCCGAAATGGCCTGCATCCTGCTGAAAGTTTCGAACTCGGACATGCCGGGAGGAAGGTTGAGGGTTTTGGCACGCAGTGCGGCGGGGATCGGAGCAAAAAGCTCCTCCACGGTGGCAACACCGATGGCGGAGAGCATCTCCTGAATCTCCTCCGGTGTATGGGGACAATAGTGACTGTCGTTCATGGTAAAGATCTCCTACAATGTTTTAAGGTAGTCGTTGTACTGTTCCTGCGTCATCAGATTCTGCAGTTCCGACGCATTGGCGATTTCAACGCAGGCCATCCAGCCGGCCGCTTCAGCGCTCTCGTTGACGACCTCCGGAGAGATCTCCAGGGCATCGTTTACTTTGACCACTTTGCCCGAAACCGGTGCGAAGATGTCGCTGGCCGCCTTGACGGACTCAATGCTGCCCAGCACCCCGAACTGCGTAACAACAGCGCCGATCTTCGGCAGTTCCACAAAGGTGATGTCACCCAGTTCATGGGCCGCATGATCACTGATCCCGACCGTACCGACGCTCCCCTCAACCTTGACCCACTCATGTTCCTTGGTAAAATAGATGCTCATGGTTCATTCCTCCCTGGTGTTTTTTATTGTAAATAAAACCTCAATCACAACGAGCCAATTGCAAAAGTCTTTGAATTTAGTTCCCCCTCCCCCGCCAGGGGGGAGGGGACTTTTTTGGACTTTTGCAAGAGCCTCACAACATATAACCCTTTAGTCCAACCCGGTTACGCCCGAACCGACCCGCCCCGGAAGAAGGGGAGTTCGCAGACGGTCGCCTCCATACTGACCCGCTCGTGGCTGATGATCAGTGGCGTACCGACGGAAGCCAGTTCCGGCGTGACAAAGCCGATACCGATTCCCCGGCCGAGCATCGGCGAGAACACGCCGCTGGTTACGCTGCCGACAACAGCACCGCCGGAGCAGATTTCATAATGATGACGCGGCGACCGGCGACCGGCAACCTCAAAGGCCACCTTCTGCCGTGCCGTCCCCTGCTCCTTCGCCTTCAGCAGTGCCTCCTTGCCGATAAAGGATTTGTTGAAATTGACGAACCCTTCCAGCCCCGCCTCAAGCGGCGTAGTTGCTTCGTCAATATCGCTGCCGTACAGTGAATAGCCGACTTCAAGCCGCAGTACGTCCCGCGCTCCCAGCCCGGCCGGTTTAACGCGCTCGTCCTTCAGCAGCAGATCCCACAGTTCACAGACCTTTGCTGCAGGGAGGAAAATTTCGTAGCCCAGCTCTCCGGTGTAGCCGGTGCGGCTGACAATCGCCTCAACCCCGAGGATCGTCATCGTAACAAATTTGAAGTAGGGGATCGTGGCAATGTCCCCCCCGAACAGCCCGGTCAGCACGTCGCGTGACAGCGGTCCCTGAATATCCAGTTTGCCGGTGTCGGCGGTGATATCGGTGAACACACCACCCCGCAGCCGTTCCTTGATGGCGGCAAAATCCTTCGGTGCCGTGGCGGCGTTGACGACGATCATAACCTTGTCTTCCGCCAGGCGGAAAATGATCAGGTCGTCGATGATCCCCCCCTGCTCGTTGAGCAGAAAGCCGTAGCGTGAGCGGCCGACCGGAATCGTTTTCACCGAAAAGGTAAAAACATCCTCCAGACCGCTGGCTTCAAAATCTCCCTGAAACAGGAACTCGCCCATGTGACAGATGTCGAAGAGTGATGCTTTGGTGCGGCACCAGCTGTGTTCGGCGATAATTCCCTCGTACTGGATCGGCATGTCCCAGCCGCCAAAAGGGGCCATCAGGGCGTTCAATGCACGGTGCCGACCGCAGATCGGCGTTGCTTGAAGCAGTTCACTCATCGTATGTTCTCCTGTGATGGATTGTGGTCGTGGCATTTGGAAACAGTGGTGGAAATTTTGAGCCATGCTGCGATCAGAGGTCGGATTTGGACTGGCGGGCCATCTTCAGCAGACTTGTTCGTTCGGTATGTTAGAGCAATTATTTCCGTCACGCAACCTGAAAAACAACTTATTTTTTCATTTGTTTTCCTGATTCGCCGTAAGAGGTTCATAACTCCCCCCAGCCCCCTCTTATCTTAAGAGGTGAAGCTTAAAGGCACAGACAATTGCATATTTTTATACACCACCACTTCAACTCCCATGCGTCCCTCCCCTTATCTAGTTGCCATCCGGAAACTCCGGATGAGCAACTGTTGGTTTCCGTAGCGGAAAGCGGGGATTTTTTCTCCTGGCAAGGAAATCAAGGGATTACACGGAGGCGTACATCGGTACGCCGCACACGTAAGGCCGCAGATTGAC